>JAGRAZ010000009.1 GCA_020434345.1 Bdellovibrionales bacterium | reverse complement strand
TGTCTTTCAGGCTACCATCCAAAGAGCGATACCCTCTGAGATTGTATCTTTCTATGTTACACCTCCATCAGTTTGGGGTGGTTCACAAAAAATTCTTTTGATCGATGGATATGATTTGGTCTACAAGAAAATGATCAAAAGCATGATTGAAGGATTTGAGAGTGAAGGCCGTATTCGCAAAAACACGATCACAATGTATGGTGCAATAGCTCTTAATGACCTTACAACACCTGTTAAATCAGAGACTTTGCTTCCTCTTCACGCCTTACAAGATAACAAGATTATGATTCCTTCTGATGTTGAGATGCATCATTCAGGTACTGTACAATTTAATGGCGAAACCAATGACTTCTTTGTAGGACTTGAATTTACTCCGATTGAAGCCGATGAAGCTCTCGCACAAAAATAACGTCAAAATCTTTTTCTACCCCAATATAGTGCTTTAGTTTTATTTGAAAAATGCTGTTAACACATAAGCTGAGTATAGTTTTATGTATTAAAAATTACCGGCATTGTTGATTTGAATGTCGCCGTTTTGTGAACCCTGCATAGAAGATATTGCGTAATATCCAGCAGCACCCACAGCCACAATACCTGCCCAAAACCACCATTTCTTATGAAGTGCAATCTTTGCTTTTTGAGGCTCCTGTGTCGGTTTTAGATCTTGGTCTTTGTTTCCTATGGAACTAAATTGCCCTTGTGCTGCTTGACCTGCTTTAGAATGAACCAAATATCCATCGGTTCGAATTTGACTTAAGAGAGCTTGTGCCAAATCATAACTTGACCCTTGAATATCCGCTAAATCGTATCCCATTTGTATAAATGCAACTTGTGAAAACTCTCCTGTTCTCGCATCAAACAATTGGCCCAAAAGCCGAAAGCCATCTAAACGCTCAAGCTTTCCTAAAAATACATAATCTGCATTCAAAGATTTGGCGCGATTTTGCAAAAAAATTACATCTTGAGAAGCCTGATCAGCACCCTCACGAATACGAAATAAATTTTGTTCTTTGGTTACATCAACCAAAGGTTGCACTTGGGCGAGCAACTCCTCGACAGGACGTTTAATATCAACAAGAGATGTCCATGGCTTGGCAGGCGTTTGTTTAGGTTCTACAAGAACAAAGTAGGTTCCCGGAATTACAGTAAGCGTAAGGGGCGTCTGACCTTCAAGTTTGCCATTGATATACACTTGACCATGTTTGATATTAGACTGAACCTTCAACGTAACACGGCTTCGCTGAAGGACTTTTTGTTTTACACTTTCAAATTCTTTTATGACTTCAGGTGAATAATTTCGGTCAGAAAGTTTTAGTTCAGCATCAAGATAAACAACTTTTTCAAGCTCCTTTTGTGCCTGCTCTTGATAATAGATGCGTGTATTTTTTTCTTTAAACATCGCAAGATACGCCATCGCCAAATACAAATGCGCTTTTAAAAGGTCTCGATTTGAACGAAGGTGCGCGAGGTTTCGAATCCATTCATCGCGACTCTCTGACAAAAGTTTTGTTGCCTTTTCAAAATCAAGCCCTTGATACGCCTCTACGCCTTCATTAAGTAGTTTTCTTGCTTTGACAAGATAGTCATCATCTTTTTGTACACTTGCAACACTCTGTGTACTTTTTTCAACAAGCGCTTGAATTTTGTAAGGTGGCACAACTGCGACTTGGGGTACCTGATAAAATGCTTGAAATGATGCACGCTGTATCTCTGGGTATTGAGACTGGACCTCATCTGTAACAGCGAGATGATCCACCAAGATAACTGGCTTTTGCGTAACGGGTGCTTGTGCATACGTGAGATTGGACCATAAAAAAAGAATACATACGAGCGAGGCAACCAACCTATATGATCCTTTTTTATGCATGATAACTAGGGTATCTCCGTTACCAGTGTACTTGAAGACACACCTTGGTCAAATACACCTCCTGCATACATGCCTGCACCTGCTCCAATAACGACTACACCCACAGCAGGCCAGAACCACCATTTTTTGGTAATTTTATTTTCCGAAGATGTAGAAGGTTGCTTTGGTGCAGTGGTAGACAATTCAGGTTTTTCATTTGGAATTTCGATGTTGTCTTTTTGTACTAGCGCTGATTGCGAAACATCGTCACGGCTCACAACATATCCATCGGGTCCTAAAAAGCGAAGCAGCTTTTCAACAAGTTCAGCTGGAGTTTTTCCCTGAATTTGGGGTGATAGTTCTTGCGAGCGTTGATCATACAACTGCCCTTGAACTTTTCCTGACAAGGGAGTTAAAAACAAAAAAATGTCTCCGCCCAACGCAAGTCCAAGCTCATCTAAAAATGCTCTTCGATTTTCTTCAATCGTTTGAGACGGATCCAGTGTTGTAAAATACGCATCTTTGCTTGTTAGAGATGAAGATTGAAGTCGAGATTCGATTCGGTTTTCACCGACAACGATAAATTGTTCATTGAAATGATCTTCAAAGCCATTTTTTGTAAATCGAAAATAGTGTTTACCCACAGGAATATTTTTAATAGAGGCAGGGGTTACACCTATTTTTTTTCCATCTAGAAATACGCTTGCGCCTTGGGGATCAGACTGTAGGATAACATCACCCTTTTCTTTATTTTGAAACTCTTCAAAGACATCTTGATAAAGTTTTCTTACCTGTGGAGAATAAAACTTACTGGATAACTTTTTTTCATTTCGGTCAGGGTCTAAAAGCATCACCTCATTCATTTGGATTTGCGCCTCATCATAGCGATTGAGTGCCAAAAAACTCTGCGCTAGCTGAAATTTCGTCGTACGGTACGCGTTAAAAGATTCTTCATCCCATAGTGTGTCTTTGTAAAGTCGTTCGGCCTTTCGAAAATAATCTACAGAGTTTTCAATATCTAAATTTTGATAAGCCAATTTACCTTGTTGAAAAAATTCATACGCTTCTTTGGATGAAGTTGGTTTTTGATTGGTAGAGTACTGATTTGCAAAATTTAATACCTCTTGATCACTTACAAGCCCTACTTTATTGCTTTTTTGAAGCTCTGACACAATCGCCTTTACAGCTGCATTGGACTGTGTGCCTTCCATTGGAGAAACAATCAGCATTGGCTGAGATTGTGCAAAAACAAATGCACTTACGGTAAGTAGGCTAAAAAAAATGTGAAATCGTAACGCAGTCATAGCTTCCCTAATTCAGTGGATTATCAATAGATAGTACGTTTGACGTAGCATCCGACCCGCCTGAAAAAAGAAAATACGAACCAGCACCCAAGGCAACAACGCCCAATCCAATCCACAGTATTTTTTTATTAAACCCTTTTTTTACAGGCTTATCATTTTTAAAGGTTGGTTCTTGAAAATCTGTCTGAAATTCAGTTGCTGCTGTTGCACTTTGACCAAGCGAATCAGCCCAATCTTTGGTAAGTGCTACCACTTTGGAATCTTGCTTTTTGGATTTATTCCCGAGATCTTTGGCATACACAGTTGAATATGTTCCTCGTACAACATCAAAGCTTTGTAACTTCATTTCTACACTTTTTTCAGTAGGTTCAACCTGCCCCAAAATAAAATAATCCACGGATAAATCTTTTGCGATCTTTTGCAAAAGTCTTGTTTGTTGTGCATTTGATTCTTGCTCAAATGGGTTTTTTGCAAGAAACATTTTTTGTGGTGTCAGGTTGGCGATAAAGTTTTGCTCACCCTGTTTCACATCGATAAGTTGCTTATAGAGCTCGTGACCTGCTTGATCTATTGCAATAAAATGCTGCCCAGCAGGGATATCATGAATCGTCAAAGGGGTTTCACCCACATCCATACCATCTAAAAGTACTTTGGCAGATGATGGATTAGAATCCACAACAACAGTTCCTTTAGGAACTTTATCAATAATTTGGGATTCTTTTTTATGGAGTTCAACAATTTTGGGTGGAAAATCTCTTGTTGGAAGTTTTCTTGTCTTGCGTTGTGGGTCCAAATAAACCATTTCGCGAATGAGTTTTTCACCGTCAGCAACTCGACCATCAAAATAAAGTGCCATACCCAAATAAAGATGTGAATACAAAAGGTAGTGATTGTCTTCAAGCGAAGCAATCCCCTCTCTATATCCTTTTACAGCGCGATTTAGGTCACGTATGGCCGCTGTTAAATCCAAATTTCGATAACTTTCTACACCTTGAACAAAGTTTTCGTATGCCTCTTGCGTCTTTTGAGATGAATTTTGCAACTTTCTACTTTGATTTTGTTCAATACCGATTTTTACAGAAGACTGATCCAGCACTTGGAAATTGTTCATGCCCTGCAAGGTAGACCGAACCTGATCATAGACCTTAGATTCTTGGTCTTTATGCAGTCCATGCTGAAAACCGACAATCGCGATGTTTTTTCGGGATGAATAAGAAAAGTCTTGTGCCCAAGTTTGCCCCCAAAAGATGACCAGACAGAGAAAAGCACAAATTGTTCTGTAAAAGCGCCCTGAGCCTGAACTTTGAGATAACTTCACCGCAAACGATCCTTTTTTGATACAATATAAGTGTAAGAGTATGATTTTACTTCCTATTTGTCTTATCAAGGGTAGCATAAATAGGGTAAAATAGCATAGAAAAGTTAAAAGCACATGCTAGCATTTATTGAACAAATTTCATCGGTTGGACTCAAACTCCTTAGTTATATCTGTGGAGGGTTGGCGATCTTTGTCTTGATCTACAGCATCTTTCCTGACACTGCTCAGCTTGCTGCGCGTAAACGCTTGGGCATGGAAGATGAGAGCATCGCACCCAAACGTATTGGTATTTTTAAAGCACTCTACCCGCTTTACTCTGCAGTAGCCTCCTTATTTTACTCAGGGTACTTCCCAAGCTGGGCAATCAAATGGGTTGAAAAAAAGCGCCCTTCGGTTGCAAAGAAACTCACCATTGCCAACTTACGGAGCGAAATTACGCCCGATGAGTTTATTGCCTTTGGGTGGACCATGGCGGTACTGGTTCCTCTTCTTATCTATTATATGTTGGGCACTGTTGGGTTTTCTATTCCAGCAGTGATGCATGTTGCGATCCTTGGATTTGGTTTTTTCTATGCAGATTTGTGGTTGGCGCAAACAGTCAAAGCACGACAAAAAGCGATTTTGCGCGCGCTTCCCTACACACTAGATTTGTTAACCTTATCGGTTGAAGCAGGAATGGACTTTATTGCAAGCATTCAACGCATGTCAGAACGCAGTAAGAAAAATCCGCTTATTGAAGAGCTCGAAGTTCTTCTTCGAGAAATTCGATTGGGCACACAGCGCTCAGATGCCCTTCGAAACCTAAGCAATCGACTCGAAATTGACGAAATTTCTTCCTTTACATCCCTACTCATACAGGCGGACCAGCTTGGTTCTTCCATCGGGATGGTACTGCGTGCACAAGCAGACCAACTTCGAACCAAACGATTTCAAAATGCAGAAACAGCAGGTGCCAAAGCATCTCAGCTGGTTTTACTTCCGCTGGTGTTTTGTATTTTCCCCGCTGTTTTTATCGTCGTGATCGGCCCTCTTGTTGTGAAATTTTTTGTTCAGGGTGGTTTGGTGTAATTTTTCATGCAAGTCACACTATCAAAAACAAACCTTCGCATCCTTGCCCATGCAGACCAAGCCCTGACTTTTTGGAGCCGTCTGCGGGGATTGATGTTTACATCAAAGCTTCCTTCAGACCATGGTTTGTGGATTAAGCCCTGCAACAGTGTTCATACTTTTTTTATGAAATTTCCCATTGATGTTATTTTTTTATCGGATGATTTGACCATTGTTGAAGTGTACAAAAGAGTAAAACCGTTTCGTATTACTAAATTGGTGCGCACTTCAACTTCAGTACTTGAAACCAATGCAGGATTTATTGATCAATTCCAACTCTCGTGTGGAGATCAACTGAGGTTTGCACCATGAAGCCTGTCATTCATGTTATATCAGGTGCTGCTCTTTCCAGAAGTTTTGCACTTCAAGAAGGTGAACAAATCATCGGAAGAGACAACACCGCACAAATTCAAATCCCATCCAAAGAGATTTCTCGTCAACATGCCAAAATCATGGTCAGTGGATCTTCGATAAGCATTACCGACTTACAAAGCTCTAATGGAACAATTGTCAACGGAAAGCGCGTTAACGCGAGTTCGCTTAAGCATAAGGATCGCATCATCTTGGGGGATGTAATTTTAGAATTCCGTGATGAAAGTAAATTTAGTCCTCAAAAACTTGATGCAGGAAAAACACTTGTTCATCAAGCCACAAAAATTATGACAGAAAGACTTAAGCCTAAAAACCTTTGGCCTTTCTTTTTTATGTTTTTTGCGATTTCATTTTTGTTAATCTCTTGGATAACACACTCATCCTACCACAGTCTTTTAGAAGATCGCCTGACAAAGCAATCGCTTGTCAACGCACAAAATCTTGTTCGGTATTTAGCAGAAAAAAACCGCCAAGATCTACAACTTCAAAACCACTTACTTCTGGATGTGACCTCTGTTGAGACTGAAAAAGGTGTCATCGAAGCCAGAATTATTAGCAATACAGGTCGAGTGCTCGCACCTGCCAGAAGCATGGATCAAACAGACCAAGGCCCCTATGTGATGGAGGCGCTCAATCATGCATCCAATGAAGTAATATTACCAAGTCCAAAAGACACGCGTGGCTTTTACACATTGGTACACCCTATTCGTGTGTACGATGATCGACAAGGTAAGTATGTCATACTCGGTGTTGCCAAAATTTTGTTTGATACAAAAAAAGCGGTGGGCCCTCTGCCTGAGACCAAGCAACTCTTTTATGTCATGATATTTCTTTCGCTCCTTATTTCTGTGGGCATGAGCTGGGTGGCAACAAAGAGCCTGTCTCAACCCATCCTACATTTGGCTGAAAAAATTCAACGCTGGCGAACTGGCCAAGTATACCAAAACGAAGATGCGCCTTTTAAAGATTGGGACCCGCTTTATCAAGCAGTGCAGCGAGCCATTGAAGATATTGAAAAATAGTCATTTTGCATTTTTTCTCAAGCGTTTGATTTTATTTTCAAATCTTTCGAATGCGGTACAATGGGAAAAGCACCTTTTGGCCACTACGCGTCACCTTGAGGTATAATAGAAATTATGATTCAGGAAGCCGAAATATCCATTTTAGCCACGCACGGTTTGTTGCAGGGACAAAGTTTTTTAATTGATCCGGATGCGACAATTTTTTTCGGGCGTATTCAAGACAATGATGTCGTTTTACCTGAGCATGCAATCAGCCGACAACATGCTAAATTGACCAACAAAAATGGTTCACTATGGATTGAAGACCTAAGCAGTAAAAACGGAACCTATGTAAACGGAAAACTTATCACACCTGACAAACTTGTAGAGTTACAAAGCACGGACACTTTTCAACTTGGAAGTACAATTTTTAAAATTGTAAGCCATGAGAGAACTGTACAAGAAAGCCCTGTCATCCATCAAGCTACACAAAGTGAAAAAAGCGCCATTCGAACCTTTTCTCAGCACAAAGAAACTAAAAAGGAAAAACAAAAATTATCTTTGCCAAAGTTATCCTTTGCAAAAATCAATAAGCGCGTTCTTTTGTACGGCATCGCAGGTATCATACTTATTGTTGCAATGACTTCGTCGCGCTCTTCAAAGAAAGCCAAACCTTCCCAAAACAAATCTGCTGGAAGCTCTTCTGAGATACAAATTGAGATTCCACAACAATTTGCAACAGATCATTCACAAAGCAAAAAAACCCCAACACTCGCAGAGACTGAGGTTCTAATTAGCCAAGCTGAATCTGCAATTCGTTTTGAAGATTACCACAAGGCAATTCGAATTTATGAAAGAATTCTAAAAGCACGCCCTGAAGATGAAAAAATTCTATCCTATTACGATATCGCAAAGAAAAATCTTTACCGAAAAATACAAGTCAACCGAGATATTGCCTTGATTGAATTTGATAAGCTAAATTACGAAAAAGCAAAAGAACACTGGCAACGAATCGCAGATCTTACAGATGGGCTTGACCTTAACTTACATCAAGAAGCAGAAAAACAGATTAAGTCGCTAGAAGAATTAATACAGTAGATCTCAATGAATATCAGTATCAAAAAAGAAGGCCGCCTGATCAAGCAAGAGGTTCTAACGGATACATCTGTCATCATTGGTCGCTCTTCTTCTTCTAACATTCAACTTCTTGACCCCATGATTTCTAGACATCATATTCGTATAAAAAACAATGGCTCATCGGTAACCTTTGAAGACCTTGGATCTCGAAATGGTATGTATTTCAAAGGTGAAAAAGTCAAAATCAAAGAAGTTTATCCCGGACAAAGCATTCATGTTGGCGGTTACGTTATTACTGTGGATGTATTAAATCCTTCAGAGCTTAAAACAATGGCCATGATTGATGATGGAGATGCAAAAACAGAAGCAGCACTTACTGTAGATGATATTGAAATTGGTTTGAATGAAGATACCATGGATGGTCCGCCCTCCTTGGATAACTCTAGTCCTTTGATTCACAATACGCGTACTGAAAGAAACGACACATTCATGGATGCAATTGCCGTCTCAAATGAGCCTCAGAGTTTAGAAGATGACGATGCTCCGCTACAAACAATGGAACAAAACGTCTATCCTGAGGCATCACGACCATCATTCTCAGATATTACCAATGCACCACCGGCAACCCTTGCGCAAGCCATTGATGACGCCCTTGATAGCGTTTCATATGTAGGGTCAGAAGTAGAACCCAAAACCAGTCCAGAAATTCACCTCTCTGATGCATCCATCAAAACCAAAAAAATTGATTCAGAAGATGAAATTGAAAATTCAAATCCACTTCTTCAAACCGGTGACAGTTCAAAGAATCAAACATCATCTCCTTTTGCCTTTTCCTCTTTGCAAAGTGATCCCAATATGGCATCGCCTCGTGATGAAGAACCACAAGAAAAAGTTGATGCGCAGAGCATGATAGAAACGGGTGCGTTTGTTCCTCCTTCAGCTTCTTCGTCTTCAGCCAAAACGGAAATACGAAATTTTACCAAAGAACCATCCGATGTTTCGCCTTTGCCACCCATCAAAAGGTCTTATAAAAAACTTATGTTTTTTATTTCAGCAGTTCTTATTGGTCTTCTCATGCTTTTCTTGGATAAAGATATACAACGAACCTTTTTCTCTCACGATTCATCTTCACGTTCTAAAAAAAGCAGTGATGAAACAACACGAATTGTTCTTTTTAAAATTCAGCAAGTTCAAAAATCTCTTGAAGAAGGCAATATTGATGGCGCCAAAAAAGAGATGAAAATTCTTTTAACGGAATATGCAGAACACCCTGACCTTAAGGAATACTTGCCCACCTACAACAAGGATAAAAACGCACTTGAAGACAGACTTGCCATTCAAAAACAACAAGATCAGGAAAAAAGAAGTAATATCGAAGTTCTTGTACAACAAGCACAAAAACTAAGTGATCAAAATAAGTTTGATGCCGCAATTGATACCTACCAGAAAATTTTAGACATAGATGCCAACAATGAAGACGCCTTACTTGGTATTGAAACGGCTGAATCTTTAAAAATTCAGGAAGAAAGAAAAGAATTTGCCAAAGAAAAACACTTCCAGATGTTAGATCGAATTTATAATGAGGGTATTGATAAATTTGAAACCGGCGAGTTTGGAGCAGCCAAAAAACTATTTTCACAAGTCACGGAAGAACCAAGACACCCTAAGTCTAAAAGCGCAAAGAATTATCTTTCAAAGATTTCTATGCAAACAGATGACAAACTCAAAGGACAGCTCGATCAGGCAAAAAGTAAATTAAACAGTCTTACAAGCTTACCCGATGCGTACAAAGAACTCGCATCCCTCACAAAACAGTTCCCGCAACACAAAGAAGCCAAATCTCTTTTTCAAGATGCACAAGAGAAGATGGAACAACGAGCAAAGGAATTATACGCTGAAGCAATTGCACAAGAAGAACTTGCCGGTGATTTTTCAACGGCACTTGATCTTTATCACGAAGTTTTGATCTATGCGCCCAATCCAGAAAGCACGTATCACAAAAAGGCCAAAGCCAAGATCGAGAAACTCTCCCTCTAAACCACACCAATTCGTTGATGACAATACACATAGTGCAAAAGTGCCAGGCTCTTTTGTGCCTGGCACTTTTGCTATAGGTGGCCATATATTATTTCGCTTTTTTATGTATACCCAGAAATCTGCCTGTTTTTTCATGTTTCTCAAAAAAGTATTCCAATTCCTTGGCACCCGGAGAACTAATATATTCTTTCCACTGTTCTGATGATTCCCAGTATGGATTCATTTTTCGAATCAATTTATTTTTCTTATTGATGACATGTGCTGAGGCACTACTCCATTTATAATTTTCGCAATTTTCAACCATTCTAGCTGCAACAGGGTTTCTCTCAACATATTTTAGGGCATGGTAGGTGTGATATTCATCCATTCCATAGGATTTAAATCGTCCTTCCCAAATCGTACCTTTCCAATCTATTTTTTTGTTAAGATAAAAAGAGTATTTTTTATGTGCTAACCCAATAGCTTTTGAAAGGGATGTTTCATCATTTGGAACCAAAATCAAATGAACATGGTTTGGCATTAGACAATATGTCCAGATTTCAACCTCAAATATTGTAAGATAGGTCGATAGCAAATCAATATAGTACTCATAATCTTTCTCACAAAAAAATACTTGTTGTTGTTTACAGCCCCTGTGAACAATATGGTGAGGAACTCCTGGATATATTATCCGTAATGGTCGTGGCATACATACCTCCTTTTAAACAATGCATTTCAATCTTCGTGCCAGATTTATTCAGCACCATACATATAGGGCAAAGGTGCCAGGCTCCAAAGAGCCTGGCACCTTTGCACTATGTTGCCATGTGTTGGGGACAAGGGCGTCGTTATTGTGGTGATTTTTAGCTCAAAATAAATCCTTCTTTTTTGGGTAAATCGATAAATTATACTTTAATTTCAATATCTTATATTTTTTCTGGTTTGGCATTGCTTTTGCGATGTCTCATACTGGATGTGTAAACGTATCAAACATTCCGCACAAGTCCGTGGACAAGCCATGGTGGAATTTGCACTTTTGATCCCAGTGGTCGCCGTGCTCTTTCTCTTTGCCACGATTTTCTACCAAGGATTTGTACAGGAAAATTTGTACGGTTCACGTGCCAATTATGAACGAAGTATGGACGGAGAAAACCCAAGCCTCGGTCAAGAGTTGATGGTGGGCTTGCCGATTCCATAAGAGCGTACGAACGTTAAAGGAGAAAAAAATGAAAAACGTAATGAAAAGAACAAGAAAAAATAAAGGTCAGTCTACCCTTGAATATGCATTGGTGATTGGCGTTATTGTTACAGCTATTATCATTGCCGCACAAAACTTTGTTGTCGGTGAAGATTCTGCGGCTGGAAAATTATTTGGCAAGGCCATTGATAAAGCCGGTCAAACCTTAGACGATACTGAGTAAAATTTTACACACTCTGATCAACTTTGGTTTTTCTCCGGCCTTTGTTTGTCTGAAAGATCAACGATAAACGTTTGATCTTTCAGCAAACAAAGCTACGTGTGATACAATCTTGTCATGGGAGGATAAGCGATTGCTTCATACCGGAAAAAAACATTTTGAATCGCCCATCTCTGGGCAATCCACGCTAGAGCTCGCTCTTTTGCTTCCTGTGTTATTTGTTTTGTTTTTTGGTTCCATACAAATCCTCATTTACATTCAATCTTCAACAGCCCTTCAATATGCAGCATTTGTTTCTGCTCGATCTTTCCAAGTGTATGGAGATCGTAAACTAGGGGAGATCGGTTATCGAAAAACTTCCAACCACCCCAAAACCAACCCTGAACAAACCATTGCAGAAGCCTCTGCCGAGATGGTCATTTTTGAATCTTTGATGTGGGAACAAACCCGTATTGAAAGACGCTCCGCTTTGGATATTTTTGACCGTGTGTATGAGGATGGCAATGACCTCACCTACAACGCATCTTCAAGTGAAAACTCAGGTGGTGCTGTTCGTGTCAACCTTCACTGCAGTGACCCCGGTGGATGCGAAAATGGAAGTGGTGTCACAGTGACCTACTGCGCACCTTTTGTATTTCCGGGTACAGAAATATTATTTTCCCTTAAACAAAAAGAAGCCCCTTGTCGCGTGGAACGCTTTGGCAAAAGCTATCAAGCGCTGGGTTTGTCCAAAACAGTGCTTTTAGGACGGGAGCCTGTTGAAAAATGATTCTGCAAAGACAAAAAAACAAAGGACAACTTGCACTTGGGCTTGCGTTTGGTTTCAGCATGATTTTGGTGTTGTTTGCGTTTGTGTTTAACACCAGCATGAACGTGCGTGAAAAAATCAAATTGCAACAAACCACAGACTTTGCTTCACTTGTGGCTGCCAATGCACAAAAAGAATATTTAAATATCATTCGTGAATACAATCTTTTGATAGAAGCCGACTGGTTTGTCACACTCGCCAGACAGCAAATCAACCATTGTGCAAATCCGCTTCTTGTCTCACCAGCACCAATTACTGTTCCTTCAGGAACAAGTTCAATTGCTGTAAGCAATACTATTAGTAATTTCATGGCTGCAAATCAAATCTCTAATGCTAATATTCCCTCACTTGAAGATTATACAAGCTCAAGCACCTCAAACGTTAGCGTTGATTATTGCGACATGATTTGTGATAAATACAATGAAGCCGTAAACAAAAAATTTCGAAATCAATATGCAATGGTACGAAAACTTAAAGAAAATGAGATCATGAAAATCATTATGAATGGCAACCAAGATGTATTCACCTACGCACTTCATCACTTTTTACAACCTGCCAATTTGCCTTGGGGTTTGCAACATCGTTTAAAAAGCGAGCTTGGAGAAGGCTTTACAACTGCCGATGTGCTGGGCGCGTACAACAATCAATCACTTACAAGAGACAACAACAATGGCGAGTGGGGCTATGACGTGGTAAGTGAAAACAAGGACGATCCTCTCTTTGTCCCCAAAGCTGAGGTCCGCCCTTTTCCTATACCTAATTTCACTTATTATCTAACTTATAACGCTGATCAACAACCCACATGTGTATCAACAGGGGCAAGAACATACCCTTTTATGGGTATGAAAAGTTCAAATGTGAAAATTGTCAAAGATAGCATCTATGAAACGCATTTTTTTACAGGCGTACACTACATGCCGCCCGACAATATGTTTGAAAACAACAAGGCCCTGACCAAACGTCAAATCAATGATGACAACTTAGGAAAGTCTGAAACACGCGTAAGCAATGCTTCGATGTTCAAACGAAAAATCGACATGAGCACACGTGCTGCTGCCAAACCCTTTGGTGGTGCTTTTCCTCAATCGATTGCAACCGATCTGATCTCACTCGCCACATCACTCATTGGTGGAAATGGCACTGCAAATGCACCCGGTGAGTTTAAAGAAAGTGCGGGTAAAAAGTTCAAAGGCGCCAAACTTTTTGGCATCGCCGATGAAGAAGAGCTTGACGGTTTTGAAATTCATCGTGCCAATATTGAAGCACAAGTCAAAGATGAACAAGGAAGCCTTCAAGAAGTGTGGAAAATTTTACGGAAGGATTATCTCCATTGATTCGATTGCGAAATAACAAGGGGCAATCTACCGTGGAATTGGCACTATTGATTCCCATTTTGATTTTTTTGATTTTCACCTTTATTAAACTTTACGACACCAATCTTTCTGCCATGAACAAGCACACGCAAACCCATATTGATCGATTGGACAAATTTGATCACGGCAACGGTATTATTTTTGACCCCATCTATGGTGGGGATGTCGCTGCAGGACAGTACATTGAGTTTGTACCCGGCAGTGGTCTGTTAGACTTTGGCAATGTTGGCAATATTGCGGTTGCAACCCTTGCGACCATCGCAGGCAATCGTCTTTTGGATTTTCTTTTTTCCAAAATTGGATTTTTTCAAGACAGTGACATTTTGCCAGAATTTATTCGTGGGTATTCTACCTCGGCTTTGAATTCTTACATTCAATCCGGATTTACGGAAGTCGATTGGGAAGGTGCTGCGTGGGATGGCGCAACACAGAGCTTAAGTTCACAACAAGCCACACAAATGTTTCAAGGCACCGATAGTGCCGCCAGAAGCACACAAGAATTTTTGGGCTCAGGACTTCAGGGTGCAGCTACAAGTTTTACTTCAAGCCACGGCGAAGAACAAATGCTTGCCCAAGGATTTGTCAATGGCTTGATGACATCTGATTCGTTTCAGTCGTGGAAAGAACAAAAAGTTGTAAAAGATGCTGATGGCAATGTCATCGGCTTAGAAGATCGAACCAACGGTGGTGCAATTTTAATGGGTGCCGTGGGAGGTGCAATTTCTTCAACCGCAACAGGTGTGATTCAAGGAGAAGTAAATATTGTGACGGTTGCACAATCAACCGCCATGGGGGCACTGCACACCAAAGCGATGGCCGAAGTGGTCACAAGCAAAAACTATCAAGGCGATCCTACCGGTTCCATGACCTATGGTGCATTCAATGGCGGTCTAAGCACACTTATATCGGGTGGCAATGTGAAGGACGCAGCTTTTTCTGCGGCAAGTGGCGCATTTTATAGTCAGCAAATTCAAGATAATTTTGGTGATTCAAAGTTTGGTAAATCAGCAGCTTCTCTAGCCTTTGAATCAGGTGTTTCTCTTGCGCAAGGAAACAGCCTTGAAAGCGTGGGGCAAGGGGCTTTGGCTTCAGCCATGGGATATGCCACGGGACAAGCTTCCAGCTGGACACAAACACAAATCAGTGAAGGTGTATCAAACATAACCAGCCAAGGGGATGCAGAAGACATTGCAAATGGTATTACCGAAGAAGGAATCGCAAACGATCCGGGGTTTGAATACAACGCACAACTTCAAGAAGAAAATATAGAAAATAGCATTGGCCAATCGATTCTCCTTGATGGTGGATGGGGGTATTCAGGATGACCACCTTTCAAACATGGATTCTTATATTGATCATGATGGCTTCTCCAAGTTTTGCCAAAGATGATGCTGAATTTTTATCGCTTTTAAAAAATGATGTTCATCAAAAAGTGGAAGATATTCGAAAAAACAAGAAGGAACTTGAAGACTACATCATGGAAACACATGTTCGCAAAGCGCAAGTTGATTTCTACATGCAATTTCGACAAAAAGGCTTGTCTGCTCAAGAGATTCAAGACATTTTTTCATCGGACGCCTACCAAAAACTCTTTGATCGTATTCGAACCAACCCGAGTTTGCGAAAACGTACACAAGCCTATCTAACCAAACTCCTTGCCCCCTATTATCTGGAAGACCGCGTCATCGCAAAACACATTGAGCTTTCCCAAAAGTTCCATGAACTGGTCTCTGAGGAATACGAAGCCCAAGTTTTGGCATATCAGCGTAAAATTAGGCAAATCAAAACCCCACCCCCAGAAAAACTTGGATTTTGGGCCAAAATGACCAAGAAAATCAAAGAGCATTTCTTGGGAACCTAGAAGCTTTGAGGTACAATAAGGGATTGAAATAACAACGAGAAATGGAACCCTTTCATGCATAACCGTCGAGCACTCATCTTTTCTTTCGTTTTTGCGGCCTTGGCCGTTTTTATGATCTATTCCTACATCACCAGTTTTGAGCGAAAAATTGAATCCCAATACAAAAAAATTAGTGTGATCGTTGCAAAAAAGAACATCAAACCCAACACCGTTTTGAGCCAAAGCATGTTTGAAGAACATTTGGTGCCCATGCCTTTTGTGCAACCGGGTGCGGTCAAAGCAGACGAACTTGCCGATATTTTATCCCTGTTGCCTGTTGCCCAAAGTACTATTTTAGAAGGTGAGCAATTGCTTCGTACAAAAATCGATCTTTTTGATGATGCCAAAATTTCAACCAAAATCCCTAAAGGCTATCGCGCATGTACCGTTGCAGTCAACGACATCACTGGCGTGGGAGGCCATGTGCAAACAGGAGACCATGTTGATATTATCGGAACATTTCGCACACTAAGTGACAAGAGTCGTACGATCAAAGATCTAGAAGCTGTGACACTCTTCCAAGATATTCCTGTACTTGCCACCGGTCGTGACAATCGTTTCCAAAAAATTCTGGATGCGTCTCAAACAGACAAATCAATCTTTTCATCTACGACGGGTCGCTCTTCAAGCTTCAACCATGTCACCCTTCAAATCACACCCAGAGATTGCATGGACTTGGCCATTGCCCAAGAAGTCGGCACATTGTCTCTATCGTTACGCTCGTTCCAAGACCGTAATGCAGGTCAAAACATCGAAAGTTTAAAATCACAACGAAGTACAACCAAATCTGTGACCGGTATTGAAGAGCAAGTTGAAATTCGTGATCAACCCAAATGGTTAGAACTTAGAGGAGAGCAAGGAGTGTTAGTTCAATGAAAAAGATAGCCGTATTCTTTCTGATGTTTTTGTTTGCTTCAGGTGCATTTGCACAATCAAAACAGGATGTGACACTTGTCGTAAACAATCCTAAAGTTATGCAATATTCTCACACCATTGGAAACATCACTGTGGGTGACCCTGAAGTTGTAAACTTCAGAGCAGATCGTAATAAAAAACGCATTACATTGATTCCAAAAAATGCAGGGACAACGTCACTTTTTGTCTATGATCAAAAAGGTACACAAAAAGAAGTATTGAACATTACCGTTTACAACACAGACCCAGAAACACTTCTAACCGAAATACGAGAGCTTTTGGTGGACATTGAAGGCATTGAAATCAAGCGGGTTGGTTCTAACATTGTAATCGACGGGGAAGTTGTTTTACCTTCGGATCTTTCACGCATCAAACAAGTGGCCAAGACGAGCAAGAACATTGTGGATTTAACAACCCTTAACAAAGATGCCAATGATCTTTTGGCCAAACGGATTGAACGTGAAATTGGCTATGATGAGGTTTCTGTTCGTAACGTAAAAGGGAAAATTCTTCTTGAAGGTGAAGTGTATACCAAACAAGCACGCGACAAAGCCGAAAAAATTGCCAATCTTTATTCATCAAGCGTGATCAATGCGTTAGAGATTCGTGAAATTGCCGACCCTCCACATCGCGCAGACACGATACAGGTAACCGCTCACTTTGTAGAAGTTTCTAAAAACTTTTCCAAAAACTTCAACTTTCGTTGGACACCTGTGCCAGCCATTGGCGTCAACGGTTCGTATACATTCAATCCAGTTTCCAACAGCGAAAACTTTACAGGTGCCGTCACAGGCACAGCTTCAGATATTTTACCCAAGTTGAATCTATTTCGAACCATGGGTATCGCGCGCGTGTTAGAAAACCCAACGGTTTCAGTCAAAAGCGGTGACCAAGCTGTGATTGAAAGTGGAACCAAGCTTGGTTTTCCTGTGGCACAGGCCAACGGAAGTGTGTCGCTCGAATTTCAAAACGTTGGCGCACTTTTAAAAATTGAACCCAAAACCATTGGAACCGATATTGACATGAACATTGAGGTCAAAGTGAGCTCACTTGGTTCACCCGACATCAATGGTGGTGTTGCCATTTCTGAAAACCTTGTACAAACTTCACAGCTGGTTCGATCAGGACAATCCGTTGTCATTGGGGGACTTGTAAGGCACTCGTTCCGTCAGGCGTTTGATAGACCGCCTTCTGCAAGTGCTGGTGGATCAACGCCGGTTGCATCCAGTGAACAATTTGTCGATCCGTTTCCATTGGGGTCGCTTTTTACATTGTTTAAATCAAATGACCTCTCTAAGCAGAGAAGTCAGTTTATGATTTTTATCACACCACGTATTGTGAAATTTTCTCAAGATGCAAACAAAGAGTTGAAAGACAATTTCAACCTGTATGATGTCTACCCCACACGTTAGGAATGAGCTTTATTGAAATTTTTGAACTGTGAGATTTTTAATTTTATCGAAGCTGCCACGAGCGAGCCAAGGGAGTGTACAGACAAGTACATGACCGAAGGTGAGCGCGCGAGAACAAAGAGAAAATTAAAAAGATCCAGTTCTATAGGAACAGCATGAGCAAGTCTACATCATCATATTGCATAACCATCGCCGGCCCCAAAGGCGGCGTAGGCAAAACTACGTTTGCCATCAACCTTGCGCACGCCTGTGCACGTCAAGCGCGCGGACAAGTGGTCATTGTAGATATGGACTTTCAAGATTGTGGGGATATAGAACTTCTACTTGGGCTTTCGCAAGTACCTTCCATTTATGATTTTGGGCCAAACCTTCACAAAATGACAGAAAAAGAAGTGATTCAAAGCATTCGCACAACCAAAGAAGGCATCGCTGTCTTGCCTATGATTCGAAAACTCAAACACTTATCTAGACTACAAGATGAATACATCTCAGATATGTTTACAATTTTACAAAAACACTTTCAATACATCATTATTGATGCTGGAAGCTCTGTAACACCTACCAGCGTTAAAGCGTTTGAAATATCTTCGATTGTTTTGTTTTGCTTAACCCCTGATCTTTTACCCATTCACAGATCAACTACAAGCATTCAAACCTTTGAAGAACTTGCGTTTCCATCCGATATGATTCGTTTGGTCATCAACAGATACCAAGACAAAATATCAATTCCTAAAAACATTATTGAACAGAAACTTAAAAGAAAAGCGCTTTGTACATTGCCTGAGTCCATCAAAGAGCATGCGCAAAGTGTGCAGCAAGCCAAACCCTTGTCTGTCCTTGACCCCAGAGCAGAATATGCACAAGCTGTTGAAGATGCGTTTCGAACACTATCTGCCAAGGATTTATTAAAAACAGTCCATCACCAACTTAAAAAGTCAGAAAACATTGTACAAACCCAAGGCGTTACCACTGAAACCAAGGGTGGATCCTACAATACAAAAATTCCTAATAAAGAAGCAGAGCGAATTGACGCCATTCGTGTCAAAATACACAACAAACTCATCGAAAAAATGGATTTTAAGCAACTTTCGCCTGAAGAACTCATGAAACAAGATGAAGAGTCACTAGAAAAACTTCGCACCAAAACCCAAGAAGTAATTCTTTCCATTGTAAGTCAGATGAGTGAAATCAGCAGCAGACAAGAAAGACAGCAGCTGGTTAAAGATGTTTTAAATGAAGCTATCGGTCTTGGACCTTTAGAGGACTTACTCGCGGATGCAAGCATTAGTGAAATCATGGTCAATCGATGCGATCAAATTTACGCAGAAAGAAGCGGAAAGCTTAAACTTGTGCCTTCACGTTTTTCCAGCAACAAACAGTTATTGGGTGTTATTGAAAGAATTGTTGCACCCATCGGACGACGTATTGATGAAAAAACACCGATGGTGGATGCACGGCTTCGGGATGGCTCGCGTGTCCACGCAATCATTCCTCCACTTGCACTGGATGGCCCTATTCTGACCATCCGTAAATTTAGCTCTGATATTTTAGGTCCGGAACAATTGATCAAGTATGGTGCTCTGACAGAAGAGATGGCAGATTTTCTGCGGGCTTGTGTCCAAGCGCATCTTAATATTATCATCTCAGGTGGAACGGGCACGGGTAAAACAACACTGTTAAATACGTTGGCGAGTTTTATTCCAAATGAAGAACGTATTATTACGGTAGAAGATTCAGCAGAGCTTCAACTTGCGCAAGAACACTTGGCACGTCTTGAATCTAGGCCTGCAAACTTGCAAGGAGAAGGTGCCATTCCCATTCGGGAACTTGTACGAAACACGTTACGTATGCGACCCGATCGAATCATCGTGGGTGAGTGCCGAGGTCCAGAAGCACTTGATATGTTGCAAGCCATGAACACAGGCCATGATGGTTCTATGACAACAATCCACTCTAACTCTCCGCGTGACAGTGTAAACCGTCTTGAAACACTTGTAATGTTTGCTGGAATGGATCTTCCCTCTCGTGCAATTCGAGAACAAATCGCAAGTGCTGTAGGTCTGATTGTTCAACTTACACGACTTGGAGATGGGTCTAGAAAAATCACCAGCATTACAGAAGTAACAGGCATTGAAGGTCAAACCGTTTCCCTCCAAGAAATTTTCACGTATAAAGAAAAAGGCATTGATGAAAACCAAAAAGTGGTGGGACAATTTATGGCAACAGGATTAGTACCCACATTTGCAAAGAAATTTAAACAAAAAGGAATTAAGCTACCCAAAGGATTATTCCATGAATAGCACACTCTCACTTTATTTTATTTTAATGTTTGGGTTTATTATGTGTGCTGCGTATTTCTTTTATCCCATTTTAGAAAAACGAGTGATTCACAAGTTAGCCTCTTATGTTGAATACTGTCAGTCCGTCTCCTACAAAATGTACGAGGAGATGAGCCGAAAAAACATTATTACCACTATCGTACTTTTAACCCTTGGCTTTGGTGCGATTGGCTTTTGGATCACACGTGGACAAGGACTTGTGCAATACCTTTTCACGTTTGGGTTTGCTTTTGTTGGATTTCATCTTTTGAAAATTTATCTAAACTTTAGATGGGAAAAACGATTACAAAAATTTGATGAACAACTTGTAGATGCATTAACATTGTTGTCCAATTCACTTAAATCGGGCTTAAACTTATCGCAAGGCATTCAAGTGCTCATTACAGAAATGCACGAGCCCATTTCTCAAGAGTTTGGTACGGTCATGAGCCAAGAAAAACTTGGAAGAACATTGGACGAAGCGTTTGAAACCATGATGGAACGCATACCTTCCGAGGATCTTGCAATTGCTATCAATTCTATTTTGATTTTGCGTGAAACAGGTGGTGATTTGAGTGAAACATTCCAAACCATTTCGGAAACCATTCGTCAAAGAAGAAAAATTGAAGGCAAAATCAAATCGATGACGGCACAAGGAAAAACCCAAGGTGCAATTTTAATGCTGCTTCCTTTTGCCCTGATTGTAGCCATGTACTATTTAAATCCCACCTACATCATGCCACTGATAAAAACTGAATTGGGATGGGTTCTGATATTTGTGATGCTTGTTTTTCAAGCGGTGGGCTTTTTTTGGATGCGCAAAATTATCAAAATTGATGTATAAATATCACTCCCCCCACTTATTCATAACCTATTGATATTATAGCTACTATTTTGTATCTTTTTCTCTCTTTGAATTTGTAATGACGCGATGTTTAATGCTATAATAAAGGAGTATGAAGCTCGTTCTTACTTTTCTTTTAGGCGCCTTAATGCTTAGCCCTGCCATGGCCAATACACAAATGGCCAAGGATGTTTTGTCGCAAAGTACGACTAACACATTTTGTACAGCAGGCTACGACGGGCCCAATCCTTATGAAAAGACAACCTATCAGCGTCCAGATCCAGCCAAATCCATTTGCGAAGGACAAGATGTTATTGAGTGTTATCGCAAAAACTGGAACAAACAAAACAACTAAAGAATATCTTTAATTTCTATTTTGCCTTCATTGTACATTTGAATAAATTCGTGAAGCTTTGCTTGATCTTGTGCATCCATATTTTGAAGCAAAATGATAAGCTCAAACTTTTTTTCATCGTTTGATCCTTTGATTTCATTCTGCATTGTAAACACACCTTGGGCTTCAAAAATCCAATCCACCACAGGCAGCGAAAATCGAAAAGTATAGGATTGATTCAACTCAAAACATCTTGTGGAATCAACCATAAGATGTTTGTCATCCATTCTTTTGATAAACATATGGTGATAGTCATCACCAACAAGTTCTATATCAACTATACCAATGGTTTCAATTGAGGGTTCAATTGTCATCACGCTTTACACATGTGCATGCACAGTACGTCGTGAAGTAGAAGATGACGATGAAGACTTCCCTTTCTTCTTACTTGAAGACCCACTACCCTTTTTACTGCTGGATTTCTTTGGCGGCTTTACATTAAAAATCGCATGTTCCAACACTTCATCAACGGTTGTAACAGGCACGATCTCTAAACCATCCAAGTAATGATCAGGAATTTCATACAAATCTTTCTCATTGGTATGAGGAATAAGTATTTTGGTAATTTTCGCGCGCTTGGCTGCTAGAATTTTTTCTTTCAAGCCACCAATCGCAAGCACTCTTCCACGAAGCGTGATCTCACCTGTCATCGCAACATCTCTAGAAACAGGCTTACCTGTAAGCGCCGAGATAAGTGAAGTTGCCATTGTCACACCTGCTGAAGGTCCATCTTTTGGAATTGCTCCCGCAGGCACATGGATGTGCAAATCTTTGTTTTGGAACAACTCATCCTTAATGCCCAATGCTTTGCTGTTGGAACGCGCATAAGAAAGCGCTGCACGTGCAGACTCCTTCATAACATCGCCCAATTGACCTGTAAGTGTAAGCGTACCCTTACCGTCCATCAACGTGGTTTCAACAAACAATACTTCACCGCCACCGGATGTCCATGCAAGGCCTGTTGTTACACCAACTTCGTTCTCGTCTCGTTGGTTTTCTGGAATATAAATCGGAGGACCGAGATATTCATGCAAGTTATTCGGTGTGATCTTGATTTTTTTACTGCCACCTTCTGCAACTTTTCTGGCAACCTTTCTAAAAATTGCCGCAATCTTTCTTTCCAAGTTACGAAGTCCCGCTTCTCGTGTGTAAAGCTCAACAATAGAGCGGATGGTCTCATCCTCAAGTTCAACATTGATAATGCTGATCCCGTTGGCTTCCATTTGTTTATCCAACAAGTAGAGTTTGGATATCTCTACTTTTTCTTCCATGGTGTAACCCGGAATATTGATGATTTCCATACGATCACGAAGTGGTGCTGGAATTGCATCAATCATATTTGCTGTTGCAATAAACATAACGTTGGATAGATCAAACGGAAGGTTGAGATAATGGTCTCTGAACGTATTGTTTTGTTCTGGATCCAAAACTTCAAGCAGGGCTGAAGATGGATCACCCCTGAAAGAATCTGATCCCAACTTATCAACCTCATCTAAAATAAATACAGGGTTGTTGGTACCACCTGTTTTAATACCCTGAATAATTCGTCCGGGCATCGCACCAACATAGGTTCTGCGGTGACCACGAATTTCCGCTTCATCTCGCATACCACCCACAGAAACGCGAACAAATTCACGCCCCATCGCTTTGGCAATCGATTTACCAAGCGAAGTTTTTCCCACGCCCGGAGGTCCAGCAAAACAAAGAATGGGTCCTTTGAGTTTCTTTTTGAGTTTGGTTACACTTAAAAATTCCAAAATACGATCTTTGACTTTTTCAAGATCATAGTGATCTTCATCAAGAATCTTTTTGGCTTTTGAAATATCAATGTTGTCATTGGATGATAGACTCCATGGCAGTTCAATCAACCATTCAAGATAAGTTCTAACAATACTTGCCTCCGCAGCATCTGGATGCATTGCTTCGAGACGTTTAAGTTGCTTGTATGCCTCTTCTTCAACTTCATCAGGCATATTGGCACCTTCAATTTTATTCCGCAGATCTAGAATTTCTTCCGCTTTAGGATCTCCGTCACCCAATTCAGACTTAATGGCGCGTAGTTGTTCACGAAGGTAGTATTCTCTTTGAATACGACTCATCTCGCCACGGGCTTGTGTTTGAATTTTTTCTTGCACTGAAAGAATATCTAATTCTTTATGAAGTAAATCTAACACAGCTTTCAGACGCGCTTTTGGATGATTCATTTCCAAAATGGGCTGCGCTTCATCAATTTTTAGCACCAAGTATGATGCAACCAAATCTGCCAATCGACCCGGATCCTTTACATCATCCAGTACGATTAAGATTTCTGGCGATAGAATTTTTCCATGCGACACGATCTTTTCAAGAACTTCGCGCACACTTCTCATCATGGCCTCTAGCTCAACACGTTGTGCCTCGATATCTGGAGGTTTAATTTCTTCTACCTTTGCAAAAAAGTTGGGTTTTGTTTTTGTAAACTCTGTCACTTTTGCACGACGAACACCTTGTACCAAAATTTTAATTCTTCCATCTGGAACAGGCAGCTTATGCATGCGCATGATAATACCGACACAACCATATTCATGGATGCCTTCTGGATCTACCACATCCGCGCTGCCGTCTTTTTGTGCAGATAAAAAGATCAAACGATCGTTTTCAAGCGCATGGTTTACCGCTTCAATCGAAGAATCTCTGCCTACAAAAAGGGGCAAAATAACTGACGGGAATAAAACAACATCCTTTACAGGTAAAACGGGCAATTCTTCAGGTATTTGTATTTGATCGATATCTGTTGCAACTGATGACATACGTACTCCCTATCTTTTTATTTTTTTGTTACTTAAGTTCTTTTTCAATAATTTCACTTAGCTTTTCAGGCGGTACAGCACCTGAAACAAAAATCCCATTGATGAAATACGCAGGCGTACCAGTTACACCCGCAACACGTCCATCATTGAGATCTGCATCAACTTCACTATCGTATTTCTTAGCATCAAGACATGCAGAAAATTTTTCAGCATCCAGCTTAAGTTTTCCCGCAAGCTCTTTCAAATGATCATCTTCTAGTTTGTCTTGATTTTCAAACAACTCGTTATGATACTCCCAGAATTTCCCTTGTTCATTTGCACAACGAGCAGCATTGGATGCAGCACGCGCACGTGGATGAATTTGTTCAAGCGGGAAATCTCTAAAGCGATAGTCAATTTTGCTACCAAACTTCTTTGCAACTTCTTTCATATGACCTGCGCCACGCTTACAAAACGGGCATTGGTAGTCGGAGAATTCAATCACAGAAACCTTTGCACTTTCGCTACCTTTTGAAGGTAAGTTACCTTTTGCGATTTCAAATCGAATTGGATCCGGAAGAACCATGGCAACTTGGTATTTGCCAAAAAGCTCATCTGCATATTTGAGCTGGCGCTCTGCATTTCTTTCGCCCTCAAGAGACATGCGAATTTGGCCTTTGATTTGATCGTTAAGAGGAGGTGCAGTTCGACCCGAACCTGCAAATTGTTTCGCAACCTTGTCGTAGTATTCTTGCACTTCTTTATCCGTAACTTTCGTGATTTTGGATGAAATTTCTTTTTCGATCAGCTCATTTTTAGAAACACCTTTTTCCTGTGCTTCCTTTTCCAAAAGATCTTCAAAAATCACTTGTGAGAGCGCTGCTTCTTTGGCGTCTCGATATTCTTGTTGCGCTTTTGAGTATTGCCCACGAATTTCATTGTCCATTTTTGCAATAAACTCGTTCTCAGTAAGTTTTACATCACCGATAACCGCTACAACGTCTTGATCAGAGGCTGACAATACCTGTTTGCCTGTAGATTTATGTGCAGCATTACAACCTGCTAGGATTAGAATAAGACTTAAAGCCAACCATTGATTTCGCATGAATTTCCTACCTTCTATTTCGACATGAGGACCAAGATCCTTCATGAATTCTCTCTTATATTTCCAATATTTTATGATATCTTCCTTTTACCATGAGCTCAACGTTTATCGACCCAAAAAAACAATTTGAAACTCTCACACGCGGAACGGTCGAAGTTATTCCAAAAGAAGAACTATTACAAAAACTTGAGACCTCGTACCAAACAAAAACGCCACTTCGTGTCAAAGCCGGTTTTGACCCAACCGCACCTGATTTACATCTGGGGCACACCGTGCTCATCCAGAAAATGAAACAATTTCAGGATTTGGGACATGACGTTATCTTCCTGATTGGAGATTTTACAGGCATGATTGGTGACCCAAGCGGCAAATCCAGCATTCGTAAAGCGCTCACCAAAGAAGAAGTTTTGGAAAATGCCAAAACATACAAATCCCAAATTTTTAAGATTCTTGATCCTGAACGCACACAGGTACGATTTAATTCTGAGTGGATGAATAAAATGAGTGCGGCTGAATTGATCGAGCTTTCTACACATTATACCGTTGCGCGCATGCTAGAAAGAGATGATTTTCAAAAAAGGTATACCCAACAATCCCCCATCTCTATCCGTGAATTTTTATACCCACTTGTGCAGGGATATGACTCTGTTGCACTCAAAGCAGATATCGAACTCGGGGGCAATGACCAGAAGTTCAATTTGTTGGTGGGCAGAGAGCTTCAAAAAGCGTTTGGCCAAAAACCACAAGCAATTCTTACCATTGCGCTCTTAGAAGGAACCGATGGCATCCAAAAAATGTCTAAATCTCTCAACAATTACATTGGCATTGCCGAGAGTCCCAAAGACATCTTTGGTAAAATCATGAGCATCAGTGATGACTTGATGATTCGATACTATGAACTTCTTTCTGACATTGATACAAATGACCTGGCAAAACTCACAAAAGACCTTCAAGAAGGTCGAGCTCACCCCAGAGACACAAAAATTGCGCTGGCCAAAGAAATTGTTGCAAGGTACCACTCTGATCAAGCAGCGCTTGATGAACACGAGGCTTTTTTGCATCAGTTTAGTCAAAAGAAGGCGCCTGATGATCGATTTGAGCTTCACATGCCTGCACCTACCACGAAGTGGGTTGATTTTTTAAGCGATGGACTTTCTTCTTTACAAAAATCCAAAGGGGAATACAGAAGACTGATTAAACAAAAAGCGATTCGTCTTTTTGAAGATGAGAAACTAGACAATGAAAGCATTTTAGAAGATCCAGAAGCACTGACAGACAATATAAAAAAGGGTATGCTGATTAAAATTGGCAAACGTATCTGGGCACAGGTTGTTTAATAGATTTAACTTGTTGCCTTTAACACTGGGGAGTGAATATGAGTTACGAATTTTATAAAATTACACACATCATTTTTCTTTTGGTTTTTGTTGCAAGCACGGGCATCGCTTTTTTTATCGATCAACAAAATAAGCAAGTTCGTATAGCAGGTATGATTTCAAGCTTTCTCATGTTGGTTGCAGGCTTTGGGCTGCTTGCACGTTTGGGCATTCATCAATGGCCAACTTGGGTCATTGCCAAACTTATCATTTGGCTTATTCTTGCAATTCTTGGCCCCATCCTTGCCAGAAGACTAAAGCAAAATCGTATTTGGGCATTTCGCGCACTCATGATTCTTTTTGCCGTGGGTGTGATTGTTGCTGTTCTTAAACCCGCGTAACGTAAAAAACGAGCGGTAACAAAAAAAGACCTAGATACATGGCGTAGAGATTTTTTTGTTCATCGAGGCGTGAAGGAAGGCGGCACCGGAGACGTACATGAAGTACGTCGAGGATGCCAACTGACTAAAACAACGAAGAGGAACAAAAAAAGATCAAGCCATTATGAGACTGCGCGCATTAGTATCCCAGTCAACCACGCACCATACGTACCAATGACATAACCCAATACTGCAAGCAACACCGCAACAGGTGCAAGCATAGGGTGAAACGCAGCTGCTACCACTGGCGCACTTGCGGCACCTCCAATGTTTGCCTTGGATCCAACTGCAAAAAAGAAAAAAGGTGATTTGGTTACGTAGGCCGCACCAAACATACAAAGTCCGTGAATCAACATCCACACAAAACCGAGTAAAAATAAACTTGGGTTTTTTGCAATTTCAACAAGGTTCATTTTCAAACCGATGGTTGCAATCAGTATGTACAAAAATACGGATCCAAGCTTTGAAGCGCCAAAGTATTCCAACTTTTTGTATTTCGTAAATGAAAGTATCACGCCAAAAAGCGTTGCAAGTACAATCAACCAGAAAAACGAAGAGGTAAGACTGAACTGAACTGTTTGAGGAAAATGCGTTTCAAAAAATGGCGCAATGATATCTGCAAGAAAATGTGCAACGCCTGAAAGAAAAAAGGCCAAGCCAAACATTTGCATATAATTGGTAAGCGTAGGCATTTGATCTTTTCCATGGTGATAATCTTCCATCTTTTTTTGAAGTGCATCGATTGAAGTTGTATCTGCTTTGAAGTACGTATCCCATTTGTGCGCCCTTGGAACCATCCACAATAAAAATGCCATCCAACAGTTTGCAACAATAATGTCGACAACAACCATGACTGAAAAAATTTGATCGCCAACCTTAAAAATTTCTTTCATCGCAGTTTGGTTGGCCCCTCCACCAATCCATGTACCTGCCAATGTAGACATGCCTCTCCAAAGCGCATCTGCACTTTGCGGATCGCCATATTCAGGAAACATGCCGCCCAACAAAATGATGGCCAGCGGTCCTCCAATGATAACGCCGAGGGTTCCTGCAAAAAACATAATGAGCGCTTTGGGGCCCAATCCCAAAATCCCTTTCAGATCGACACTTAAAACCAACAAAATCATACAGGGGGGAAGCAAATATCGTGTCGCTACATAGTAGAGTTTTGAATTTGAGGCATCAATGATCCCTGTGCTTGAGAACAACCCGGGGATAAAGTAGGCAAGCAAAAGTGCTGGAACCACAGAATAGAACTTTTTGCACCAAGGGTGCTGTGATGATGAGGTGGTAAAAACCGCCATAAGCACAATTCCCAAAATCCCTAATATGGTTGCATCTGTATGAAACATTCTACCTCCGCGTTCATTATTTTTGTTAAACCTTACCTCCATCGATACCAAGATGCAAATTCTTACGCCCTAAATATCCAAAAATTTCAATATGTTATATCTGATTTTGAGAATAAGTAAAATATATAGAAATTTCGTAAACTTTAGTTCTCTACTTTTTCCCTTTGATTTGTATAACCTTATATTAAAATAGTACTATATAAGCATAACAGCTTAAAAAGGGATTTTATGGGCAACTATGTACGAAAGCATCCACGGTATAAAGCCAAGGTTTTGGTTCGTTTTTCAGACAAACGAACAGACGGCATATTATTAGATGTATCCAGAGAAGGTGCACTCATTGTATCAGAATCAAACCAACAAAAATCAGTTGGTTCGTTTATTGTCTTTAGCGCATTTTTGGATGGCGCGTTACCTCCCAAAGAAACCAGCACCCAAGAAATAGCACTCAACAAAATCTTTAAAAGCAAAGAAGAGAACGAAAAAGTTGATAACCCATTTGAGGTTAAAATTTCCGCAAAAGTTGTACGCCATGCACAGTATAAGGGAAGAAACGCCATGGGACTGCAGTTTATGGAGATTGATCACAAACATTTGCTTCGATGGTTGCGCTTTTTAGGAGACATAAAAGAAAAACAAGAAGTTCTTCCTTTCGGCACACAATCAATATCTAACCGTAAAGAAATTAAAAAAGAACCGGGATTTACAATTCGCTTTCAAAACAAAGAATTCCTAAAAGAGTTTTTACCTCATGAACCAACTGGATCGTTTTTCATTCCGACCAAAAGACTATCTGAAAAAGACAAAAAAGTGCGCGTAACATTGGTACACCCCACAGAAGAAAAGCTTTTAGAAATTGAAGGAGTTGTCAAGTCAAGTTGCAACAGCAAAATTGACAACACACCACAAGATGGAATTTTATGTTCCTTCGCTTCTCTATCAAAAGATTTGATTCAAAAGATCAATAACTTTTTGGATGAGAATTTTTACCTCAGCCCTCCAAAATAAAACGAATATCAACCTTACTTAAAAATAGTTTTGAATTACTTGTTCTCGGTATGAAAATATTTTCGCAACATCTTTTTTAACCCACCACCCTGCAAGCAAGTCTATTAAACGCCCTCCACGCAACTGATACAAAACCGTATCTGTCATCAACGTTCCGCTTTCAACCTCTTCAAATGTATGCGTGTGATGCCACTTTTTGTACGGACCTTTGATTTGAATATCGGTAAATTTTTCTTCTGGTTTCCAATCAATAATTTTTGAACGCCACCGGACTGGCACGCCATGAATTTTTAGTTGATATTCAAACTCGGTTCCCTGCGTGATGTTTTTTGTGGTTTGTTCGAGAATATGAAACTGCAACGTTGGAGGCGTAATTCTTTCTAGATTTTTAGCATCACAGAAAAATGCAAAGACCTCTGACCGCGGTTTCGGAATAAAGGTACTTGTCTGATAAACTCGAAGAAGCGCCTGAAACATTAATTGATCATCAACGATGCAACTGGGTGATCATTGTCCACATGATCCGCTATTGTGATTTGCTTTTCAATGACAGGTTCTTGCAAAAGCACATCCTCATGATGTGCACCCTCTCCCACAGCGATATGGGGTGCAATGATAAGAGAAACAATGGATGTAAGCTTGATCAAAATGTTCATGGAAGGACCTGATGTATCCTTGAATGGATCGCCAACTGTATCACCGGTAACCGATGCTTTGTGCGGTTCTGACCCTTTGTAATGAACTTGTCCGCTGATCTCCACACCTTTTTCAAAGGACTTCTTCGCATTGTCCCACGCACCACCTGCATTGTTTTGAAACATGCCCAAAAGCACACCCGAAACTGTAATCCCCGCAAGCATACCCCCTAGCACTTCAGGACCAAATGTAAAACCAACAAGCACAGGTGCAATCAACGCGATCGCACCGGGTGCAATCATCTCTCTGATACTAGCTTGTGTTGAAATCTCTACACACTTTTCATATTCGGGTTTAGCCTTATATTCCATAATGCCCGGTATCTCACGAAACTGACGTCGCACTTCTTTCACCATGGACATGGCTGCACGTCCAACGGCTGCAATGGCAAGTGCAGAAAAAATAAATGGAATCATGGCGCCCACAAAAAGTCCTGCAAGAACATCTGCCTTGTAAATATCAATGCTATCGATGCCCGCGATACCCACAAAAGCAGCAAAAAGCGCAAGTGCAGTTAGTGCCGCTGAAGCAATTGCAAAACCTTTTCCGGTTGCCGCTGTCGTGTTTCCCACTGCGTCCAAAATATCTGTTCGTCCGCGAACTTCCTCTGGAAGACCGCTCATTTCTGCAATACCGCCTGCATTGTCTGCAATCGGTCCAAACGCATCAATGGCAAGTTGCATGGCTGTTGTTGCCATCATTCCACTTGCTGCAATTGCTACACCGTAAAGACCTGCAAAGTAATGCGATAGAAAAATGCCTGATGCTAACACCAAAATTGGAAACACAGTTGATTCCATACCAACAGACAAACCGCCAATGATATTTGTGGCATGCCCAGTTTCAGATTGACGAACAATTGAAAGCACAGGACGTTTACCCATGGCCGTATAATGTTCTGTGATCATACTCATGAGCGCGCCGACAATCGAACCAATCAAAATTGCATTGAACACACCCATGTTTGTAAATACATGTCCACGAAGTTCTAATGTTTCTGGCAGCATCCAACAGACAACAAAATAAGAAACAACAACCGTTAAAATGATACTTGCCCAGTTGCCTCGGTTAAGCGCACTTTGTACGTTACCTTGATCGTTCTTAATTTTTACCATGGCACAACCAATGATTGAAAAAATGATACCAAGGCCAGCAATAAGCATCGGAAGAAGCACTGCAGACAAACCACCAAACGCATCGGTTGCATGAATCTCTCGACCCAACACCATGGTGGCTAGAATGGTTGCAACGTAGGATCCAAAAAGATCCGCACCCATACCGGCAACATCGCCCACGTTGTCACCAACGTTATCAGCGATGGTCGCTGGATTTCGAACATCATCTTCTGGAATACCGGCTTCGACTTTACCCACCAAGTCTGCACCAACGTCTGCTGCTTTTGTATAAATACCACCGCCTACACGCGCAAAAAGCGCAATAGATTCTGCACCCAAAGAAAATCCTGCGAGCACTTCGATGGCTTTTTCCATTTCGATGCCATGGACAGAGCCACCTGTGGATACAACATACATATGGTAGAAAACAATAAACAAAGAACCAAGTCCAAGAACTGCAAGACCTGCTACTCCTAGGCCCATGACTGTTCCACCTGTAAATGAAACCTTAAGTGCTTGTGTTAGGCTTGTACGTGCAGCGTTGGTTGTACGCACGTTTGCTTTGGTCGCGATGTTCATACCGAAATAGCCTGCTGTGGCAGAAAAAATAGCTCCAAGTAAAAATGAAATAGCAATGACCCAGCTTGAGGTTTCAACCATGGTGCCGGACCAGGCCAGTAAAACAGCTGCAATGACAGCAAAGTAAGAAAGCACTTTCCATTCAGCTTTTAAAAACGCCATAGCACCCTTTGCAATGTGGCCTGCCAATTCTTTCATATTTTCTTCGCCCTCTGGTTGGCGTGTAACCCAAGCAGATTTAAAAGCCATGACGAGAAGACCGACAAGACCCAGTACAGGGATGAGATACATGATATTTTCGTTCATTTTTTCACCTTATATTTCGAATTGAAAATTTTTTATTACTTACGCCAAAAGGCTTGGTGGCAGTACCTTTACCTAGTGCCTAAGTCTTTGTAAACCAAAAAGAATTTGAAAAAAGCCCATAAAAAAACCTTCCTACATGAGATCCATGCAGGAAGGTTTAAAACGTATAGCCTATAAAAAAGCTTACGGACAGGTTTGTGTCAACTGATTGCTCCAACCTGAGTTATATGTTGGACCAATATTTGAGATGGCACGAAGTTGGTACGTAACGTAGTTTGTACAACCCAGCGGTTCGACAATTTTGTAAGTGGTCGTAGGGCCAGATGTACCGGGCGCAATCGTATAGGTTGCACCACCATCAACAGAATACCTTACTTCAAAGCCAAGGTGATTACTCTGTGAGTACGAATTCCAATTAACTCGATGTTCATCATTAAAAGAACTCCAAACTTGTACCGTTGTTAATGTCGGTGTGGGAAGGTTACCATCTGCTACAGCGTTGGTCGTATTTGATGGTGTAGAAGTTGAATCATCATAGAGCGCAACAACGCGGTATACAACGCTACCTGTGACGGCTTGACCGTCTGTATAGGTTGTAACCGGAACAACACCGATGCCGATGTTTTGAGAAAAAATACTGACAAAAGCACTATCATTTGCTCCTTCAGGTTTTCGGTGAACGTGCACAGAAGAGAGCAAGCCATAGTCTGTATTGCTCCAAGTCCAGTTTATGGTTTTGTTTACACCTGCAACGCTTGCAGATGCATTTTGAGGAAGTGGGTTTACGGTTGGAGGAGGCGGTGTTTCGCCGTCTTCCGACAATGTTGCAAAACTTACAACAGAAGTATGATCCGTTGCGCCTGCAGTTCCTAAAGCACGCAAACGGACTTCATAGTTTGTTGCAGCAATAAGGTTTGTCAACGCTATACTCTGCACACCTTTGTCAACAGTTCCAAAATTTGTAAACGTCTGTACTGTTGCTTTTTTGAAAGATACATCAATAATAAATGATCCCTGAAAATTTGGATCTGTCCATGTCACTGTTGCGGAAGTCTCGGAAATTCCTGAAATACTCAAACCTGTAGGGGGTTCAAGCGTGGCAGAAGAACCCAAACAACTGGGCTGGGTACACTCTTCTTCAATAACTTCAGGAGAGTTTCGACAACCTGTAAAGAAGGTGGTTAAAATCAAAAGTAGTAACGCGGTCTTTTTCATCATACCCAAAGATAAAGCAAGCCTCATGCCAACCTGAGTCATAGAAATATACAGTAATATTAAATACTTAACATGATTTACCCATGGGTAGTAGTGGCGAAGATTCGCTCAGCAACTGGGGCATCAACGTCGACTTGGATGATGATTCATGGTCTTTTTTGCAAGTGCCATGAACCAAAGTTGATATCAAAAATGGATACGGATGCACCAAAAAAAGAAAGATTTATGCTTTCATCTATTTTATAGATTGGAAGGTTCAAAATATATAAAAACGAAATGATTTTATAGGCGTGAAATCAATTTGATGATCGTTCCATCCTTCATTGTAACCGTATAAGACTCACCTTTTTTGTATCTCATTTGAATCTTGGTTCCGTCTTTCATTGTAATGATATAGGTATCTTTTGCCGGTAGTGCAGTCATACCCTGTGAGTTTTGCTTTTGCGGTGTTGTACCATTCGATGTAATTTCATGCACATCGCCGCAGTTTGTGTAGCCAAACCCTACAGCCAAAGCCAATACAATGATTGTAAATGGATATATGAATCTTTTATTTTGTTTCATTGGTTCTATTATTGATTAATTTTTCAAAGAAGATCTGCGCTTGAACTCCCTCAAGGACACTTCCATCAGGCTTTGTTACACTTTCAACATCATAAAGGCGTTGTCTATTATATTGAACGGTTCCATTGGTCGTTATACCATTGTATGTAACTGTGCAGTTATAATTGGGGTTATTGGCGGGGTAGTTACAGTCAACGAGAAAAGGACTTGTAGCACCACATTCATACGTTTGACCATCGTGGATATCGCAATTGCCATTGGACTGATTTCCACCGTAGGTTTCAGCAAATCCCGGTGAGGAAAAAATCAAACAGATAAAAAAACTAAGAAACGCAATCTTTAGGACATTCTGATTCATGTATATCTCCTGCAATGTAGTTACTAGAACACCATTATTAATCACATTCGAATAATAAACAAAGATAAAAAACCAAGGGGTAACTAATGTTATATTCTGCCTAAAAATCGCCAAATTACTCATTTAAATTCGTATAGGTGTTTATATTTGATTTAACTTTGCGTCCGAATATGGATGAATCAATATGATACGCAAGATTGACTTGAACTCACACCTACTTGCTTGATACCAACGCTTCCCCTGACTCTTTAAATACATTATACTTCCAAGCGTATTGGAACAATTTCGAACATATAAAGCCAAAGTTCTACTTTTTTTGCGGCAGATGAAAATTAACCACGTCACTTCGCACGCCGCTTCTATTTCTTTCTTTACGATTTTTTCAGTTCCTCCTCTACTTATTATCATCATCTTTATTGCAGATTTGATCATCGACGATGCACTGGTTCACCAATATATGTTTGAATACATTTCAAAATACATCAATCCAAACGTTGCAGGCGACATCCAGATCGCTGTTGAAAAAGCTAACAACATAGAATCGGGTGTTATTTCATCCATTGTTGGTTTTGGGCTTTTGGTGTGGTCATCCAACGCAATATTTATCCATTTCAAACGTGGACTTCAGGTTGTTTTCAGAACCAATGCTTTGGATGCACGCAACGTTCGTCAAAAAATTTGGGATATCGCTTCTTCTTTGGTTGTCATTGGTGGCCTTGGCATTTTCATGTTATTTTTTATTCTGATTGATGTTGGCATTTCAATCATCGACCTAAAAAGTCACCTGAAAACTTTAGATTCTCTCGGGCCTTTTCCGATTATTTTTAACCTTTTCTCACTGATGACCCACGCCTTGTTGTTTTTTATGTTTTATAAAATTTTGGGTCGTCCAACACAACATTCAAAAACATTATGGATCGGTGCGATTATCGCATCGACATTTTTTACATTTGGGAAAAGTTTCTTATTAACCTATGTAATTTCTTCAAGATGGTCGAACGTGTACGGTGCGGCTGGAAACTTCGTCATCTTTCTTTTGTGGATGTATTATAATGCGTACATCGTTCTCATTGGCGCGCAAATATCACAATCGTTATTTGATCAAGAGATCCATGAATCCACCGTTTGATGTCATTATCATTGGCCAAGGTCTTGCGGGAAGTTTGCTTGCACATGCGCTACTTAAAAAAAATCAAAACGTGTTGGTTATCGATGATGATCATCATTCCTCAAGTTCAATTGTTGCAGCAGGCTTAATCAATCCTGTCACTGGCTTTCGACCCAATGTCACCGAGCACTTTGACACCTATCTTTTGAGCGCACAGAACATGTACGGTGATCTTGAAAAGCATTTTCAAGGAAATTTTCTTTTTTCGTATCCGCAAATTCGTATTTATGACTCAACAGAACAAGCACAAAAATGGAAGGAAGCACAAAACACTTTCGTAACAGACTTTGTACCTGCAACTAAACAGCACCCTTTTGGCGCATGTCTTGTTACACAAAGCTATGTAGTAAATACCACTCTCATTCTTCAAAAAACAAAAGAAATGCTACAAATACAAAACAGACTTCGTCATATGAAAATTGACTACGCTGATATCAAATTACAAAAAGATGCAATTTTGTTTCAAAATTTCGTCGCAAAAAAAATTGTTTTTTGTGAAGGATATAAAGTTCTTTTCAATCCTTTTTTCTCTCACCTCACCATGAATCCAGCCAAAGGAGAGCTTTTAACGCTTCAACTCAACGATCTTGATCCAAAAATCTACAATTGGGGAAAGTGGTTGGTACCCAAACCCAATCAAACGTTTATCTTAGGAAGTTCATTTGATCGTGAAACCCTCGATGAAAGACCCACCTCAAAAGGGAAAAATGATCTATTGTCTGCGTTTAAAAAAGTGTTGCCCACCCAAGAAGTTGAAATTCTTTCGCATAAGGCAGGGGTTCGACCTGCAACGCTTTCCCGAAAACCTTTTGTAGAAGCCCATCCTGAACATAAAAACATGTATTGTTTCAATGGATTTGGAAGTAAGGGGTGTTTAATGATGCCTTATTATATAGAAAAACTCACATCTCATATTATAGACAACACCCCCATGGAAGTTTTATGAACCAAGAAAACGTTTCACTTACAGCTTTTGCGCATCAATGGATTCTTAAAAACGCTACAAATTTTCAGTTCGCTGTAGATGCAACATGTGGAAATGGCTTAGACAGTGTATTCTTAGCAAAAAATACAACGGGTAAACTTTTTTGTTTTGATATTCAAGAAGAAGCCATCCAAAATACAAAAGCAAAGCTTTTACAAAATCATCTACATTGTCAGTACCAACTCATCCATGACAGTCACGAAAACATTAAACAATATATTGATACTCTATCGATCGATGTAGCCATGATGAATTTAGGTTATCTTCCCCATGGTGACCACAGCATCACCACAACGCATACTTCTACCATGAAGGCGCTTGACGAAATACACAAGCAACTTAAAGGTGTGATGACAATTTTATGTTACCCGGGCCATGCTCAAGGAAAAATTGAAACCCAAGCTGTTGCCAAATGGATTGCAACACTTGATTCAAAACAGTGGACGATTGAAACAAAGCGCGCCTTGCATCCAGATTCACCAATTCTATACTGCCTTAAAAAAACATGTGTTGATCTTTGATCTAACCAAGCGTAGCATCTAAGATATGGACAAACAATTGTTCAAATCAGAGATCAAGAGGGTCAATGGCTACCTAAAAGAAATCGTTACGCATTTTGATCACACAGGAAATCCCATCAGTACAATTGTTAATCCACTTACGGTAGAACTCAAACCCAGAGACGTATTACAAATTTTTGTAGGATCATTCTTGATTGCGGCACCTTTATCTTTCACGGCCGAAATCTGGGAGCTCAGCACGACCATAGAAACATTTAAAGTTTGGCTTCTTGTGATCATTTCCTTTGTGACAGTTACGCTTTTTATCTATTTCAACTCTTACCGAGGAAGAATGCGTGGATATATTTTGCACTTTTTCAAGCGAATCATCGCAACGTACGTGATCACGGCTAGCAGCTCAGCTCTCATTTTGTACCTCATTGACCAATTCCCCTTTGGAACAGACCCCGGCGTTGCAATGAAGCGAGTCATTATCATTAGCTTTCCAGCCCTTTTTGGCGCCATCTTAAGCGACACACTAAAATAATGCATCAAGTCAATTTTGTGGTTTTTTTCCTTGTCAATCAAGCGTAACCTATTGATATATATAGAGAATTAAAAATACTTTGGGAGTGGATTTTTAATTTTTTTTTTGCTATAAGAGCCTTGTTTTTAAGATGTAATTAACCCACTACCAACAAGCGAAGGTTCCCATGAAAAACACAACTGCAAAAGCCTACGGTTTTACCCACGCAACCAATCAAATTTTTCAAAATCAAACACCACAAGTGTTGATTGATCACGCTGTAAAATACACAGGTGCAACACTGACCAAACAAGGCGCACTTGTTATCACCACTGGCAAACACACAGGCCGTGCAGCAAAAGATAAATATGTAGTTGTGACACCAAAATCAGAAACCACCATTGATTGGAAAAACAACGTTAACAAAGCAACGTCTGAAACATTTGCAGCCATCAAAGCTGACATTATCAACCATATCAATGCAAATGAAAGACTATACTGGAGCCAAAGGAACGTTGGCGCAAACGCAACCTACTCTCTTTCAACAGAACTTTTTACAACACATCCTTCTCATGCACTCTTTTTTGATTACCTCATGAGAAACGATCAATTTGAAAGCTATGCATTAGGCCATTACACAATTTACCATGCGCCTACACTGCAGGTTGACAGCAAAAAGTACAACACACGTTCTGAAACCGTCATCATGATGGACATCGACAACTGTGAAATTTTGATCGCCGGCACATTGTACGCTGGCGAAATAAAAAAATCTGTCTTTTCAGCAATGAACTATATTTTACCTGAGCACGGTCTTCTTCCAATGCATGCTGGATCTAACGTTGCAAAAAATGGTGAAGTTTCTGTGTTCTTTGGCTTATCTGGCACAGGCAAAACCACACTTTCTACACAAGAAAGCCGTCTTCTGATTGGCGATGACGAACACGCAATTTGTAATGATGGCATTTTTAACTTTGAAGGTGGATGCTATGCAAAAACATACAAACTCAGTGCTGAAGCAGAACCAGACATTTTCAAAGCTTGCAACACACCGGGTGCGCTTTTAGAAAACGTTGTTCTTAAAGCGGACGGCACACCAGATTTTGATGATAAATCTATTTCTGAAAACGGTCGTTGTGCGTACCCACTAAGCTTTATCGGTGGCGTTGAAAAAACTTCACAAGGTACTATGCCAAAACACATGTTCTTTTTAAGTGCTGATGCTTTTGGTGTTCTTCCTCCTGTGAGCAAACTATCAAAAAACCAAGCAATGTATTACTTCCTTTCTGGTTACACAGCTAAACTTGCTGGAACAGAAATGGGTGTAACAGAGCCACAAGCAACATTTTCAACATGCTTTGGCGCTCCATTCATGATGAGAAATTCAAAAGAGTATGCAACACTTTTAGGACAGTACATTGACAAACACAACATTCAGGTTTGGTTGATCAATACAGGCTGGACAGGTGGCGCATATGGCGTTGGTCATCGCTTCCCAATTAAAACTACCCGTCGTATTATTGATGCCATCCAAAATGGTGAGCTTGAAAACGCTGAGTTTGTAAAAGAAAGTAATTTTGGTTTGTCTGTTCCTGCCGAAATTAAAGGTGTGGATGCAACACTTCTTCGTCCTGAAAGAACATGGACAGAAGGCGATTATACCGAAACAGCCAAAAAACTTGGTGGCATGTTTAACAACAACTTTGTAACCTTCCATAGCGCGATCAACAGTGACATTATCACTGGTGGCCCAACGCTATAGTAAGATTTGTTTTTTTTAAAAATCTCCATGCTTGACTGTTGTTATGCATGGAGATTTTTTTTGGCAAGCACCTGATAGTTAACTTGTCCATCCACCATCACAGACTCAAACAAAACCACATCCTCAACCCGAAGCAAAACCTTTGGCACTTCAATGGTTGAGACAAGCTTCGAAAGCACAAGATGTTCATCCTCACGCACCTTGCCCCGATGTCGTGCAAACGTTATATGCGGACGATAGTGAACGTGATCTAAGCCAAAGGACTCTTGCATAAACGTTTGCTGAAATGCCTGAACCAATGAATGAAGGCCTGCATTGGAAAATTCAAGCGTAAGGGCCCGTGGGCTGAATTTCCCCATCCATGTGTATTGTACAGGTGAGATTTCACAAAATGGATGCACCAGTTTTTGTAATTTTTCCTGATACATTTCTACAGTCTGAGGTTCTGTATACCCGTTGTAAAAAAGTGTGATGTGATAATTCTTTGGTTTTACCCATCTCATGGGTTTATCTTTAAGTGTATCCTTGATTTTTGTAAGATCGTTGGAGAACGCTGAGACAAACGACGGGTGAATATTAAACCCAAAAAATATTTTCTTTTGTTTTTTCTTCTGATTGTCCTGCATTTTGATATGTGATTAAGCGTAACCTTGATAACTTTATATAGGGAGAAAAAAATGAAATACCTCATGATGATTTGCATACTCGCAACAAGCTTTTCAGCGCTTGCTGAAATCAAAACAGAAGAAATTAGCTATCATGCCGACGTACCCCTAAAAGGCTTTATTGCATATGACGATGCACTCCAAGCGCCTCTACCCGGTGTTCTTATTGTGCACGAGTGGTGGGGTCACAATCAAAACACAAGGGACAAGGCACTTGCGTTTGCCAAAGCTGGTTTTGTTGCCATGGCACTCGATATGTACGGGGAAGGCAAAACTACAGAACACCCCAAAGAAGCAACCGAATTTATGAACCAAGCACTCGCAAGCCAAGATGTTGCAAATGTACGCTTTGAGCAAGCACTTAAAGTCCTTCAAGCACACGCGCGCACAAATGCCAAAAAAATCGGTGCTGTTGGATACTGCTTTGGTGGAAAAGTTGTGCTCGACCAAGCACGACAAGGCACGAAACTTACCGGTGTTGTTTCTATCCATGGTGGACTTTTTCCAATGAAGAATGACAAAAACAAAAAAATTAAAACTCCTATTTTGGTATTGCATGGTGAAGAAGACCCTATGGTGAGTGATGCACTTTTGGTTTCATTTACAAAAGAAATGGAAACAAAGGGAGCAGATTTTGAATTTGTCTCTTTTCCCGGTGTAGTTCATGCGTTTACAAATCCGGGCGCAACTGAAGTAGGTAAAAAATTCAATTTACCACTAGCATATGATGAAAAAGCAGACAAAGAGGCGCATGAAAAGGCCATTGCCTTCTTAATCGCACATTCGAAATAATTTTTTTTAAAACGTCCTTTTTTGGGTTGCATGCAAGCATCCTAGCATGAGCGTAAGATAGATCATGTGTGTGACAAAGACATGTGCAACTTGCAGCGCTGCGATATGATGAAACAAAACATTGAGTGCACCCAAACAAAGATTGCCAATTAGAACAATCAAAAGTGTATTTTTGGATAAGTTTACTTTTTTAGATGAAACATAAAAGTACACAATACTTAAAACATACAATACAGCAGCAAACGGATGAACATTGCGCAATATTTGAATAGCTTGCGGCAAGTTGTTTGCCGCTTTTCCACCTTCTACAACGGTTGTGTCATAAAAAGCTGTAATAATACCAAGTAGACTAATCATCAAAAAACCAACTACAACCTTTGAGGTAAACATGGTTTTGAGCAATTTTCGAATAGGATGAACAATCAAATCTGGGTCCAACATTGTTTGAAACCACACAAGTGCAACGGTTGAGACCAAAACCAAGGTATTTAAAAAATGCAGTCCCATCCAAAACAGACGTTCAAGACGTTGATCATCGACGACCAGCTCACGCACCACCAACATACGACCTACCCATGCCTCTACAAACACAAAAAATAAAAATCCCAATACAAGAAGTCCGTAATGAGAAAATTTTTTCTTTTTTAGCGTGTAGATCACAAGCCCGATCGCAAAAATGCCATACAACCCTGATGAGGCTCGGTGAATGTATTCAACCATTTGTGCTAGGTTTTGATGATCAAAGAAAAAACTTCCCTCACATTTGGGCCAGCTTCTTCCACAGCCAGACC
>JAGRAZ010000099.1 GCA_020434345.1 Bdellovibrionales bacterium | reverse complement strand
TATAATGTGGAATCCCATGTCGATTATATTTTGAGTAGTTTTGGGGAGGAATTGGGTAGAGACTTGCCAAAAGATCAATTTATTCGCTTAGCAAAAGAAAACCAAAGGTTTTTGCGAAAACTTTCAGACTGGTCTGAGGATGATATTCGATCCACCTTAACAGGATTACTAAACGAAGATGAAATTCAAGCGATGGTCGAGCGTCGAACCTACTTGTTACAATACTTGTCGCAATAATCTAATTTTCGATCAACGATGTGAAATATTTTATTTTTTTATCGCACTTATCCGGGAGGCCATTTCATTAGCCGTCCACCCAGAATATGGATGTGCAAATGATACACTTCCTGACCACCGTATTCTTTACAGTTGATCACAGTGCGGTAGCCTTTTGAAAGTCCAACTTGTTTTGCAATGTTGGGCACCTGTAAAAGCAAATGCCCCATGAGGTTTTGATCTTGTTGTGATAGATCATCCAATGTAGGAATTTCTTTTTTGGGAATCAAAAGAATATGTGTGGGTGCTTGTGGATTGATGTCTTTGAAAGCAAGGCAAAGTTCATCCTCAAAAACAATCGTAGCTGGAATTTCCTTATCAATGATTTTTTGAAAAATCGTTGCCATTGTTTATCGATAAAGAACCCAAAGGAAAACAACCGTTAATACTAGTGCGATGGACAAAAGAACATTGAAACGATCCGGTGTTTCAGTGGTTCCATCTTTGCGTGCGTACGCAAATGTGTATCCGCGTAAATTTGCCTCACTTGGTTTTTCAGTCATTAAGCTTACAATCACAAGTACAGCAGAACAAATCGCAAAAAGAAAGACTGCAAAGTGTAAAAAGTTCATGTGCACAAAGGAGTGAATTGCACTGGAAGAAATTTCAGATTGTTTTGAAACAATTTCCAGCACAAATCGAGCACCGCCAACCACAAGACCTGTCAAAAGTGCACTGAGCGCACCTTTTCCGTTGGCACGCGGCCATAAAATACCGAAGATAAAGACAGAAGCAATTGGGGCAGAAATGTAAGCCTGCACACTTTGTAAATAAACATACAGTTGTGTGCTGATGTATTTCATAAATGGAATCCAAAGAATGCCAAGTACAACCATGCCGATGGTTGCAATTTGTCCGACAAATACGAGTTCTTTTTCTGATGCTTGTGGTTTCCATGGTTTGTAAAAATCCATCGTAACCAATGTTGAAGATGAATTGAAAACCGAACTTAGCGAAGACATGAGTGCAGCCAATAGAGCTGCAATCATCAAGCCTTTAAAGCCAACAGGTAAAAGTCGGTCGACCAAGGTTGGAAACGCTGTGTCTCCATCAACTTCAGGAAAAAGTGCTTTGGCAGCAAGGCCGGGTAGAACAAGAATAAACACAGGAAGAATTTTTAAAAAGCCTGCAAAGATGGTTGCTTTTTGTGCTGTTGGAATATCTTTGGCCGCAAGGGTTCGCTGAACAATCACCTGATCTGTACACCAATACCAAATGCCCAAAATGGGTGCGCCAAAAAAAATACCGGTCCAAGGAAAATCAGGATGCGTTGCAGGTTTGATCATGTGAAAATAATCTTCAGGTAGTGCTGCGTGTAAGCCCTGCCAGCCACCGACTTTAACCATGCTGATAATTGTAAGTGTTACAGCGCCAATGATAAGCAGTACAGTTTGAATGGTATCGGTGATGATGACCGCGCGCAAGCCACCCATGATGGTGTAAATTCCTGTTGCCAAAACAAGAATCAAACACGATGTCCACAATCCCCATCCTGCAACCTGTTGCAGAATAATGCTACCTGCAAAAAGTGAAACAGAAATTTTTGTAAAGATATAAGCTGCAATAGAAACACTGGATAAATAGTTTCTGCATCCACGATTAAATCGTCTTTCTAAAAATTCTGGCATCGTAAAAACGCCTGAACGAATATAGAAAGGAACAAAAACCCAACCTAGAACAAGAACAATGATACACGCCAGCCATTCAAAATGCCCAACAGCCAAACCACTGGATGCACCTGTTCCTGCAAGTCCAACAAAGTGTTCGCTAGAAATGTTAGAGGCAAACAATGAGGCACCAATGACGAACCAGCCCATGTGTCGACCGGCCAGAAAGTAATTTTGAGAGGTGTCTTTTTTCCTGCCGGATATTGCGCCAATGGCGACAATGCCAATTAGATATAAAATGATAATGCTTGAATCGATAAAGTTCATAGAAATTTGGTTCTAGGCAAAAGTAGCTGGTTTTACAAGAAAAATAACCGAAAGTTTAATGGGTTATGGTGTAAACTGCTCAAACCCGAGTTTGGCCATGCCAAGCATGCCACCATCATTCCAGCAGGTTGATAATACAATCGAGGTTTGTTTGGCAGGATGGGTGGCAAGGTTGTGAGAAAAAACTTCTTCGATGCCCGGAAAGAAAAATTCAAAGGCTTGGCTTACTCGACCGCCAATGGCAATCACATCCGGATCAAACGTAAACGCGATGTTGGAAAGGGCGGTACCCAGACGTCTTCCCATTTCAAGCCATACTTCTTTGGCTTGCACGTTTCCCTCAAGCGCATCCTGATAAAGAATTTTAGCTTTTTTTCCTGTTTCGGTTTCAAGTGCTGTTCCAGATACCCATGTTTCAAGGCAACCGACACCTCCACATCCACAGGAAGGACCGCTTTTTCGAATTTTGATATGGCCAAGTTCAGCACCAGCACCACGCGCACCTTTAAAAATTTTACCATCGATAATGATGCCTGATCCAACACCTGTTCCGAGTGTAAGCATCACAAACACAGTTGCGCCTTTTCCTTTGCCGCACCAGTATTCACCAAGGGCTGCCGCATTGGCGTCGTTTTCAACAGTGACAGGAAATGGCAAGCGTTCTTCCAGTTCTTTTTTGATCGGTACATTTTTCCAAGTAGGAAAGTTGGGTGAAG
>JAGRAZ010000098.1 GCA_020434345.1 Bdellovibrionales bacterium | reverse complement strand
ACCCTACGGTTCGTGACAAAACCGCCCACTTCGCCGCCAGCGTACCGAGCCAGTTTGTGGCTGCCCGCCAGCGTTTTCTTCCTCGGGCGGCAGCTGCGCTGCCGCCCTCCGTGCCGTTGAAAACGGCGGAAGTTAAATTTTGCGGTGTGTATTGGACGAAGTTCGAATATATTTCGGGAAAAATCCGCAGGATTTTGACGAATGATACTTGCGCCTCGCACGCTCCCTTCGGTCGCGATCCCAAAACCAAAAATTTCCTTACGATTCCTCTTTCGGCGGGGGGTGTGGGGGGAGCCGGCAAAAAATGGAAAGGAAAATTTTTGGTTTTGGTTCCGACGCTTCATTCCTCCAGAAAGGACTTGTATTTATATTTTAGCATTGTGGCGATATTTTGTCCGTCCTTTCCTCCGTCATTCGCGTCGGTGCGAGGCGCTCCCCGTATCGGCGTTTTGTGGTAGTTCTAATGTCCGCTCACACATCGCAACCACCTCGCATAGGCCGTTCGCATTCTCTCACGATGCCTGCTCGGTGTTTGCTTCGTATTCGCTCTGTGGCTTCGTTTGAGCCTGTGGTAACTCTAAAAAGCGGATTGTGCTAGGCACAAGCAAATCTATATGTGCTTGCCCCGCCCGCCCAGTGCGCGCACAAATCCCGCTTCGCGTGATTACTCCCTAGTATTTCGTATCAACATAATACCCGTGCCTACCCCCGCACCGATAACCATTTTTATCTTTATGTTCTCGCAAAGTGTTATCATGCTTGCTCTTTGGAAATTTACGTCCACAATAACTACATTGATAGATATATTTCGGCCCAAAGGTCGAACGACTTGATGTTCTTGAAATGCCAAAATTCTTCCTTGGGCGTGGAGCTGGGGTAGGTCTATTCGGATCAAACAAATATGGATTCTCTGGTGTCTCTCCAGCTTTTGATAATTCTATTGGATATTGGGGTGTGAATTTCTCATCTGTATTTTCTATTGACTCAATATTTTCAGCAACAAAACACCGAACACCAGGTTTGTTTTCTCCACCGCTTTTATTGAATACATAAAAATACTCCCGCTCTGCGCCGTCTTTTCGTTGTAAATATTTTAGTGAGTAAGGTTCAACAATTCTGTCTGCTCCTTTATAGCGAATTTTTAGCAAAGTTTGCTCTCTACCAGCTTTCATTATTGGAGTGCGTAATTCCGCACTAAAATAAGCAAATTGAGCAAAACCATTATCAGGATATATAGCAAAAAGAGTTTCGAGATCGGTAGTAAACAAGTTTATTGCTTCATCTACGCCAAACAGAAATTGTTTGGCGCATACTACTGTTTTGCTCCAGTATTCTTTGAAATAATCGAAGGGTGTTTTATGTAAAATATCTTTTAATACATGCGGATTTCTTCCAAAAATAGTTTTTTGAACGAAACTCTGCACAACTTCCTCCTTGTTTAATTCACCTCCTAAAAGTTTTATTGAATAAACATAGTCAAACAAATCGGGGGCGTGTTGTCTTTGTAAAAGACATTTTAGCTTCGTTGCAATAATTTCCTCCAACTTCATACATCGGATTTTGCATACTAAATTTTCAGCATCGGAGTATGGATGGATTAAATCAACTGTCTGTATCGGTAAAAGTACTTTGTCAAAACGAGTAATGTCCATCGAGATTCTAAGTTTTATATGGTCTGACTCGCCGTTAAAACCCTTGAAATAAACTTTCGCTTCATAAACTTTAAGTCCTGGTATTGGGGCTTCCGAAGCTAAAAACTTTTCCTCAACTTTATTGTCTTCTTTTACAAAAACAACCCCTGATTTTTCTTGAATAAAATCGCAAACCTTGTTTATTTCTTGAAGGAGTACATTTTGATCAATATCCCCTGGAATACCAAAATCCAAATCGGAAGAAAAACGAGTATTTTTGAAATACCCTTTACGCAAGGCATTGCCACCTTTTAGAAAAATTGAATCCTTGAGATTGCTTGTGGTAAAAATCCCAAAAATCAGCCAACCAAAGACATAATCACGCTCAACATTTGACGAGTGGATTTCAAACTCCTTTGATTTAGCTTCGATTTCATCTTTTGAGATCATTTCTGGCGTAAATCAAACGGGTTGAAGTTTGTGCCAACGTCGTATGTATCAAGTCCTTCTTTGTGTTTTACAATCTTAATAACTCGCTGGGTAATTGGAAGTGCAATGATTTCCCATACCGTACAAAAGACAACGGTAGATATCGTAAGCGGAATAATTTCTGATGCAGTAAACCAGCCAGCAAAATAGAAAGCTGTGAAAAAAGCAATCGTATTATCAACTGTTTGCCCAAAGAAAGTAGAGAGGACTAGACGAGCTGGAATGAATTTACCTTTTGTCCAGATTTTCATTTTTGCGACTACATAGGAGTTCGTGAGTTCTCCAGCAAAAAACGCAATAATGAAACCAAGTGCAACTATAGGGGCAGCTCTAAAAATCAGATTGAACGCCTCGTTATACTCAAAGCCAGGGCTAGGCACATAGCTATAAATTGAGGTAAGTGTCGCAGCAAGGAGCATACAAGCAAAGCCCGTCCACACTATTTTTCGGGTGACACGATAGCCGTATACTTCAGTGAAAATATCAGCAAAAATGTAAACGAATGGATATGCTATTGCACCAACAGAAAACACAAAGCCCCACATATGAAAGGTTTTGAGCGATGTAAATGTTCCGACAAGCAGTACTGTCACCCATAACATTCCAAAAACACCCAAATATTTGTGGTTTCTTTGGGCAGATACAACTGGGTCAGTAATTAGTTGATGATCTTGATTCATATAATTAATATAATATTATTATTTTAATAATTCTTCTATTGAAACTCCCAACGATTTCGCAATTTTTTGAATTGTTTGAACGCTTGGTTTTGTCACAACGCCACCCTCAATTTTTGTAAGGGTAGAATATTTGATATCTGCCTTTTTTGACAAGTCGTCCTGTGTCAATCCTTGCTTTGTGCGTATCCTCTTAATATTTTCTGATATCGTTGCCATAGTATGCTACTTTTGATAGTATAGAAATGTGAGTAATATTTCTTTGCTCACAAAATTAGGATAGCAAAAAATATACTATTTTTCAATTATGAAGCGTCGGAACCAAAACC
>JAGRAZ010000097.1 GCA_020434345.1 Bdellovibrionales bacterium | reverse complement strand
TGTAAAAAACATGTGCTCCTTTAACAAATTGAATGTTTGAGTTTTCAGGAACAAGACGAAAACATTTTAGTTTCGGTTCACCTTGCCCATCGACAGCTTGTAATTTTGTTTTTTGATCCATAGTTTCTTTCTCCATCAAATCGACAATGTTGTTGATTGTTTTTTATCAACCCACCACTCATAACCGAGTCTCGTAAACCAAAGGGCTGTAATATAGTTGGCAATCAATCCAAAGATAAGTGTTACTGCAAACCCCTTAATGGGACCTGTTCCAAAGTAAAACAGAATTAGACCCGTGATAATGGTTGTAAGGTTCGAATCCAAAATTGTAACATGCGCCTTTTCATAACCTAACTCGATCGCACCCTTAACAGGCCGCCCCGACGAAAGCTCCTCGCGAATCCGTTCAAAAATAATAATGTTTGCATCCACCGCCATACCAATAGACACCAAAATACCTGCAATACCGGGTAACGTAAGTGTCGCATTAAGCATGCCTAAACACGCAACAACAAACAAAATATTGATTGCAAGTGCAATGTTGGCCAACAAGCCTGATGCACGATAGTAAACCATCATAAATAAAACAATCATGACAAAACCAAGAAGCATGGCTTTAAGACCCTTTTCGATTGAGTCTTTTCCCAAACTTGGACCGACAGTTTTATTTTGTAAAATTTCGATCGGTGCAGGAAGTGCTCCCGAACGCAACACAAGTGCCAGATCCTTGGCCTCTTGAAACACTTCATTGCGAGGACGAAGACCACTGCCGAATGTAATTTGTGATTCCCCTCCTGTGATGTGTGCTTGCACAGTCGGTGCAGAAACAATTTTATCATCAAGAACAATTGCAAGCTGCTTTCCAATTGCTTCTTTGGTTAATGCTGCAAAGTCTTTAGCGCCTTGGGCATTAAAGCGAATAGAAACTGCGGGCATGCCATACTCATCCTGCGTTAATCGTGCATCCTCTAAAAGCTCACCAGAAATTCTTTGTCCACGTGTAACAACGTAAGGTGTTCTTTGCACTTCCCCGGTTGTGGGATCTTTAACTTCTTCAAACAACAACTCTGTATCACTGGGAAGTTTACCCTCAAGGCGTTTTTGAATATCTGCAAGTGGCGCATCAGCACCCATTTCGTCATAAATTTCACGAAGCCATGATGCAAGATCTACAGGTGCCACTTCATTAGAAACTACTTGAAAACGCAAAATTGCAGTTTTAGATAGAATTTCACGTGCACGATCTGGGTCATCCATACCCGGCAACTGAACAACAATTTGGTTTTTACCTTTGGCAACAATCGTAGGCTCAGCTACACCAAATTCATCAAGACGATTTCGTAATGTCTCTAATGCTTGCTGTATTGTTTCGACTTCAAGCTGGTTCAAGCGGTCTTTTCTGAGATCTAATGCAATTGCAAAATCGGAAGAAAATTTATCAATACCAAAACTTGAAATTTCAAGCGTAGGAAAAAACTCAGAAACCATGCTTTCAAATTTTTGTTTGTCAGCTTCTGATACAAAATCTACTTCCATACGAGTTGTATCTAGATTTTTATAAAAATCAGAAAACTCGATCTTGTCACTTTGCGCTTTCTTTTTGATTTGGTATGCCATGCTTTCTGCTTCATTTAAAAGCGCACGTTCTAAATCAATACCAAGAACCATGTGAATTCCACCCTGCAGATCCAAACCCAATCGAAGTGCTGAATTTGGGAGAAATTTTGCGAGCCCTTTATCTTCTTCGCCTCGTGTAAAATTGGGCAGAACATAAATGATCGATACAAGAACAACAAAAACAGATGCAAAAAACTTCAGTCTCCAAGATGAATTCATAGTGCGTACCTCTAGGGATTATTATGCAGCTTGATCTTGCGTAGCCAACCCTGCAATTGTTTGGCGAGCAACCTTAATTTTTACGTTCGGTGATATTTCTAGTGTAATCACTTTATCTGCAACGCCCACAACCTTACCGTAAATACCGGCTTGCGTGACGACTTCATCACCTTTACTAAGCGCGTTGATCATTTCTAGGCGTTTTTTCTCTTGTTTCTTTTGGGGTAAAATTAAAAAGAAATAAAAAATGACAAACATACCGCCAATCAACAACAGAGTTGAAAAGGGGTTAGAACTACCTGATGCTTGTGCGTCTTGCGCCCAAGCACTCGAAATCATAAGAATTTTACTCATCATCATAGCGCATGATACCTACATCACACGCCACAAATGGTCAAAATAAATCGTGTACCCATTCCACGGGATTAAAACGACACCCTAGGTGTGCGCACGTTTTAAAACTTACTCATGGGTACAGGGCGGAGAAGACGCACTTCTTCAGATATATGATGAACATAGTCTTCTACCTGATCTTGCCCTAGTCGATTAAAATTAACCACCTTACCCTCAATAGAAGGTACGGAATACATTTGACTTTCTAATGTGAGAACAGATTTTGTAAGTGTTACAAAACCCATCAAACATACACCAACAATCAAAGAAATTACTTTACTCATAGCTTGCCTCCTTTAGACGACAACACCCTAGTCCTATGCATATAAGGATCAAATCAAGAAGTGGTTAAGAAACACAAGCTGTCTGATGAAGTACGGGGAAAAACTGCCTTTTTTCGTGCTTTTTAAAGATTGTATTAAGAAAACGATCCAGCTTCATTGGAAGTTCTAAAATTCCTGACAAACGCTGCATACTCCCCTTGCACAATGGCTTGCCGAATTCTCTTCATCAGGTTCAAATAATAATAGAGGTTGTGAATGGTATTCAAGCGCATCGCAGTATATTCCTGTGCTTTAAACAGATGATGGAGATAGGCCGCACTATAATGTAAACACGTGTGACACTTACACGCAGGATCAATTGGATCATCAACTTCCCGATATATACTTTTTCTGATCTGCACTCGGCCAAGGGAAGTAAATAAAGTGCCATTTCTTGCATTGCGCGTTGGCATGACACAATCAAACATGTCTACACCACGATCAACGGATTCAACAATATCCAAAGGTGTTCCGACACCCATCAAATACCGAGGCTTATTAAGCGGTAAAATCTCAGTGCAAATGGATACCGTATCAAGCATTTCCTGTTGCGCTTCTCCTACACTCAATCCACCAATTGAAAATCCATCACATGCTCTTTCACATGTTTCTTTTGCGCTAAATGTGCGAAGTTTCGGGTCCGTACCTCCTTGCACAATGCCATGAATGGATTGATACGGGAGGCGCTCAACTGAGAGTGATCGATCCAACCATAAAAGTGAGATCTGCGCTGCCTCAAG
>JAGRAZ010000096.1 GCA_020434345.1 Bdellovibrionales bacterium | reverse complement strand
AAGCCCAATCCAATCGATCCCCAACAAAAACTAGAAAGGTTAACCAAGTCAAAACCACCCAAGCCTAACAACCTGGATCGCCTTTTATGGACAGGGCGTTTTTTCTGATGTGGCCCGGGTTGTTTACCCGGGGAGACGGCCTTTGGTTTTACGCGAAAATTGAATTTGGTTTGGAAGTTGGAAGAAGCGGCGCCAAGGGCCTTCTGCGGCGATTTTTCTAACCAAGGTTGTCGGATGGGTCTTAGCAGATTCGCCCTAACCAACTTTTGGAATGGGGCTTGGCCCCATCGCGGGTAAAACAACCCGCGCCACATAGAAAGCGCATCCTTTTAAAATACGGGTCCCGGTGGCTGAACCATTCTTCCCAGGTTGGTTGTGAAACTAAAAAAAAACCCATACCCAATCAACGTCCTTTCTATTTTTCAGCCATCGGGAAAATTGGGGCTTGCCTGTTTGGCATTTGGAACCTAATTTAATGTTACCCCCTCAGATGCAAACGTGACCTTCCCACGTAATGCGGTGACACCGCATGCCATTTATGTCCTTCTGTGCTGGGTAAAAGGCGGAGAATCCGCGATCCTCGGAACTGAAGTACTGAGTTGGCTATTCCCTATAATTTGGTTTAAGGGATAATAGTAATATGACTTCAATCGCAACAAAAATCGACCAACTCGTCTTTTATCATCACAGAAAAATAACCAAATTCACAGAACTCAATCAACTTGCAATGTTTTTCGACTGGAATTTCTTAAGTGATTTGAAAAATGTGTTATTTCATAACAAACAAATTTCAAGTCAAAAGAAAATAAAAAAAACTCAATTCATTCTGTCATGGATAGACAAAAGCCCTTATGCAAAATTTGTAAACGCTGTTTATGACGCAAACAACAATATTATTAAGCAAAAGGTTGAACTGGGTGATGCAGCTATTGTATTTTTAGATATACCAAACCTCACAAAAGGAATGCAAAAATCAACAAAGTCAAAAGCATTATTACTTCAAGCCAAAATTGGCAGCTCGAATTCCACTCAACGTGTACCTATTTATTCTTCAAAAAACGTATCTTCTACCTCAAAAGAACTAGCGTTATATCGCAATTGGGATGATTTCGATTTATACCACTATTCAAACAGCAAAATCCCACAACAACAGAACATTAGCTTTCCAAGATGGAACACAAAACACCCACCATATGGTTGGTACTGCGTATGTCCGAGGTCTCCTAATCATCAGTGGAAATCACCATGGATGTGTGCGCCAGCATCAAACGGAAAATTTTTTAATACAACTTTTGGAAAAATGTTGGTTTCCTTTTTCCAAAACAATAGAATTTATAATTCAAGTATCGGTGATTTTTTTCAACACGAACCGAATTGGCCAGCCCAAAATATTTCAGGTTTTTTTGGGTGGGATATAGTAATCAATGAAATTTTAGCAATCTGTAAAATCTCCGCTCTACCACAATATATTTTTGGCAACAATGCAGGCAAAAAATCGCGAGAAATCATTTCAATGATTTCAATTGATGATGTTTTCTATAGTTGCGATGATTTCGGACCGTATTTTTTTAAAACAAATTGTCGGGTTTTTGAAGCCATCACTGCTACAAATAAGAAAAAATTTCCCGTATTGACAATTATCCAATACGATGAATGATTCTTTTTTATTTTCTTGAAACGAGTCGTCTCAATCTTGGGCGAACACACCCAACTTTATGAAAGGGAGACAATTCCTCTGATAGAAAAATCAAATCCTTATCCTGAAAAGTTTCTAAAATTGCATCCACCAAAATGGAAGATTGACCAACAATCTCACTCAGAGTTTGACTTGAAAAAACATTCTCGCTTACTATCAGGTCGGCGACTTTGTCAACAAGGTTGTCAAAATTTTCAATGAAAAGTTTCGCAAATGCCAAAATTCCTTCCTTTGATACGGCAAAAGGCATTCGATTCGAATTTAACGAACGATGTCTCTTAATATACCCATGATGTTCAATTTCATCTAGTAGGCTATCCAACTCTTCCTCGTTAAATTGTAAGTCACTTAGACAATCTAGATCAACATGTCTTTGATTCGACTCAATAGCCACCTCACAGGCTCTAATGAGAATGGATGAACTATCTTCGTCAAGACCATGTAGGACATATTCCTTCCTGATCTCTTCAAGCATAATTTCTAGAGCATTTATGATCCATTTCCCAAGGTCTTTCTTTACTCTAGGTTTCGAAGGGTCGTTTTTTGCTAAACAATACACCGCATGACTTCGATGACTCAAATCAAAAGGTAAATCAGCAGGAAACGAACCAAACGAAGAATTGAAAAAGCTTATTATGCGACTTTCTCCTATTGACTTTAAAGCATATCCATACTCAATCATCACATTTGGATTGGGCATCTTTCGCGCCAATATTTCATTCGAATTTACAGTGGAAATATCACAAACAAAAATATCACATTCCTCAATTTTTTCAAGAATGATTTCTGCTATATTTCTTGATCCTGATCTGTTTTTTGGGCCCTGATCCAAACAAATGCTGATATTAGGAATTTTTTTCTGTACCTCGATAATGGAATACTTGAGTAAGTCTTCAATAAATCCTCGATTGGTTGAGTTCGGCAAATCAGATTGCCAGGAATAAAACATTGAAATTTTGATCATAAGATAAAATTGTCCCAACTACATAATTTCGATGAATTTACATGGCATTCTTCAATTGAACCAGGATTGCACCTTACAATATGGATTTCGTCACCGTTTACAATATGAAAATTGGCATGTTTCCTTTCGTGTATTTCTTTTTCCTCCTAATCGATCCTGTTTTCCAATCATTTTCTTAGCCATGGTACCCTCCAAGAACGGCCATTTAACCAATTAACTCTACATAATGTATGTCCTGGGAGGGAAACACACACAATATGTTGATATTTTTTTACCTAAAATCGGGGTTTAACGGGAATCACCCATTTAGAAGGTCTTCTACGGTTCTGAATTCTTCTAGGGCGGCTTCAAGTTGTTCGACGATTTCGGCGGCCAGGATGTGGGGGGCGGGTAGGTTTTCGGTGTCTTGTAGCGCATCGTCTTTGAGCCAGAAGATGTCGAGGTTGGTTTTGTCGCGGGCGATGATTTCGTCGTAGCTGTAGGCGCGCCATCGGCCATCGGGGTTGGATTCCGACCAGGTCCCCCGGCGTTGGCTGCGGTCTGAGGCTTGGTAAAGGGCGATGAATTCATCGAAATCATTGCGTTTGAGCGGGTTTCCTTTGAGCGTTTTGTGGATGTTCGTGCGGTAATCGTAGATCCACAGCTCTTGGGTCCAAGCCGATTTACTGGCCGGCCTGTTGTCAAAGAAGATGACGTTGGCCTTCACACCTTGGGCGTAGAAGATCCCGGTCGGAAGCCGCAGCACAGTGTGCAGGTCGAAGTCGGCCAAGAGCTTGCGGCGCAGCGTCTCGCCGGCGCCGCCCTCGAAAAGCACGTTGTCGGGCAGGACCACGGCGGCGCGACC
>JAGRAZ010000095.1 GCA_020434345.1 Bdellovibrionales bacterium | reverse complement strand
TTGTAAGGAATAGGGTCAATATCGGTAATTTTTAAAGAATACGCCACAAGTGAACCTGCCGCAGATCCACGTCCCGGGCCTACTGGAATGCCGTGATCTTTCGCATAGTTGATGAAATCTTGTACAATCAAAAAGTATCCTGCAAACCCCATATTGTTGATAATGGTTAATTCTTCTTTAAGCCTTTCAGTGTAATTGTTTGTGATTGACTGTTGTTTTTCTGCAGGTATTTGTTCGAGTTGAAACTTTTGCAAAAGACGTTTTTGTAAACCCTCTTGGGAAAGTAGCTGCAATTCTTCTTCAAGTGTTTTCCCATCTCTTGTTTGGTAGGTGGGCATGAAATACCCTTTACGATTCAAATTTACGTTGCATTTTTCTGCAATCATTAATGAATTTGAAATTGCATCGGGATAAGATGCAAAAATTTCTTTCATTTCTTCTGTGTTTCGAAAATAGTATTGATTGGTGGGAAACTTCAAACGATTTTCTTCATAGATAAACTTACCACTACCAACACATAATACGACGTCGTGCGATCTTTCATCATCTTGGTTAAGATAATGACAGTCGTTTGCTGCAACATAGGGAATACCTAGTTCAGAAGATAGGGATACAACGGCTTGGTTGATTTTTTCTTGAATGGGAAGACCTGTATTCATGAGTTCAAGATAAAGCTGATTTTTGCCCATGATTTGAGAAAGCTGTGAGAGTTTTTCTTTGGCAACATCAAGTCTTTCATCTTGAACATATTTGCCAACAATACCAAATCGATTTCCAGTTAATGCGATTAATCCTTCATGGTGTTTTTCTAGGTCTGTCCAGTCTATACGAGGTTTGTAATAGAAACCTTCAATGGCAGCAAGGGTGGCAAGACGGTACAGATTTTTAAGGCCATGGTCATTCTCTGCAAGGAGCACCAAGTTGTACTGAGGGTATTTATTGGACTTTTCTTTGGCATCTCCATCTACCAATGTGATGTCCAGACCAATGATGGGTTTGATGCCATGTTTTTTTGCCGTTTGGAAAAATTCAAAAGCTCCATGAAGATTGCCGTAATCTGTAAGTGCCACTGCGGGCATGCCAAACTCCACGCATTTTTTGCACATCTCCTCAAAGGTGAGTGTGCCTTTTAAAAGGGAATACGAAGAATGGTTATGTAGGTGGACAAATGACATGAAATTCTAAAAAAAGGTATGTCAAAATTAAAACCGAATGACAAGTGAGAATTTAACATCTTTTTATAGTGTTACAATGCCTATACGGCTTTTTTAAAATTAAACGTATGACTGATATAAACCTGTTGTTTTCCGGGGGGTTCTGGAAAGTGGATATTTCCAATGATTTCAACCATACACATGTTAAGCATTTCATCGAACATGGATGTAACAATTTCTGCTTTTTGAACTGTTCCATCTGGTTGAATTTGCCAATCGACCACAATTTTCCCGTCTGTTATTTCTGGTTTTCGTTCTAGATAGGCGTTGTAGCAATTTTGGATATCCTGCGTGCTTTTAATAATCGTATTTTTGACTTGTTTGACCTCATAGGCCGATTCAAAGTTTTTCCCATTCTCATCTGACTTTTGAATCAGTTCCGATGGTATGGTGGAAGATGAAAGTGGAAGACGTTTTTGCTGGAGCAAAAGAACGCTTAGCACGCCAATGGCTACAATTAAACTGATGATGACATAGTCTTTAAACTTCATTTATCACTTTTTTTCTACATGTTCTTCAATTTGTGGATTTGAATTTTGTACGCAACGATATATATACGCTGCTCCAGATCGCGACAAACTGTTGTCACTGCTTGCAGTTGACCCGTTGGTAATCGTTGTTTGATTGCTTGATTCAATTGCACCAACAACGATGGTTTTTTGATTGATAGAGACAGATGTTCCAAAAGCGTCATAAAGGTCAGCGTTGACCGCCTTTAAATATGCATTTTGAGACCAATTGCTTCCATCACGTTTAAAGACATACGCTGCTCCAGAGTGTGATGCGCTGTTGTCGCTACTTGCAGTTGGTCCGTTGGTAATGGTTGTTTGATTGCTGCGTTCAAACGGTACTCCTACAACGGCATAATCACCATCAATGCCAAGTGACATACCAAAAGTATCGTATATATCTGGATTCGAAGGTTTCAAAAACGCTTCTTGCGCCCACGCATTGCCGCTTCTCTTGTATACATACACCGCACCTGAGTCGGTCAAGCTATCGTCGGTGCTTGCCGTTGTACCGTTGATAATTGAATTCAGATTGCTGTCCTCACCACCTGCGCTCACAAGAAGTGTATCGTTGTTTATCGCTACCATGTTATACGCAAAAGCATCATTTGTATCCGCATTGGAAGCTTTTACAAACGCTTCTTGCGCCCATGTGTTACCGTTTCGTTTGAAGATATACGCTGCTCCAGAATTTTGTAGATTGTTATCGGGGCTTGCATACGTACCACCTACAATAGAATACTGATTGCTATCTTCAAAAGGCGCGCCGATAACAACGGTATCGTTGTCAATGGAGACTGTTGAACCAAACAATTCATTTGTATCCGGAATATTGAGCGGTGCTTTTACAAACGCTTCTTGCGCCCACGTGTTACCGTTTCGTTTGAAGATGTACGCAGCACCTGCATTTGCAACACTATTGTCGCTACTTGCAAAAGTTCCATTGATAATCCATGATTGGTTACTGTCTTCATAAGGAGCGCCAACTACTATAGTGTCACCTTGAACAGAAACCGAAGCTCCAAACCAATCATTCATGTCAGCAGTATTCAACGGAGCTTTTAGCATTGCTTCGTGATTCCATAAGTTTCCGGTTCTCTTAAAGACGTATGCAGCACCTGCATTGCTAGAAGTGTTATCAATGGGCCAAGAAATATATGGAGCATTGATGATCGTAGTTTGACCGCTGTCTTCATAAGGTGCACCGACAACAATCGTATCATTGTCAATGGAAACTTTTGTGCCAAATTGGTCAAAATTCGTCATGTTCACAGGAGCTTTGATATAAGCTTCTTGCGCCCATGTGTTACCGTTTCGTTTGAAGATATACGCTGCCCCTGAATCAGTAACGGAGTTGTCAAGAACGGGCGAGTTGGCGTTGATAATCCAAGTTACATTACTATCTTCATAAGGTGCACCGACAACAATCGTATCATTTGAGATGTGTACAGCGCTTCCAAACCGATCATTTATATCAGGATTTGGTGCTTTGATGTAGGCTTCTTGTTGCCAGTTACACGCACACTCTGGTTCTTGACCAAAAAGTAAAATAAAAATGTAGACATCAACAATGTCGACAACTTGATTTTGATCAAGATCTACATTTAGGTTTTGTGTAAAATAGCCTTGAAGTAAAATTAAAAAATCCAAAACATTAATCACACCATCTTGATTAAAATCCGCATCACAGGCAAGAGGGCTTTTTGGTAGACCCTGCTCTACTTTAGGGTTTGTAGGTTTCCAGTTTTGATCTATAGAACCTGTAGGTTCAAAGCCAAGATCTTTTTGAAGATATTGTACAGCTTCC
>JAGRAZ010000094.1 GCA_020434345.1 Bdellovibrionales bacterium | reverse complement strand
TGTGCCTTCTGTTCCGCTTTCTTCTGATCGGGCAGTACTGCCAGTTTGCGGAAAAACTCCGTTGTATCCGGTAGCGCCTTTAATAGATCGCGCACCACATGCGCGTTGGTTGTTGTTTTCGCCATAATAAAGTCCTCCAAAAGTAATGAAGGGCTTCACCGTAAACTACTTTTCACACAACGCCGGGCGGGTTGTGCGGTAAAACTGGATTTTTGGGAAACACAGGCAGTGTTTTGGGTTACACCGCTTGCTTTCTTGCCGTCAGCGAAACTAAAGCAATCATTCCCAAAAAGAATAACCAGATGGTTGCCGGAGAAGAAAGAGGCATATCCGTTACAATTAGCTGTGAATTGACAATATTCGGAGAGAGTGTATTTCCTACGGAATCACCAAGCGCGTTGAGCGCAACATTCAGATTTGTAGAACCAGCCGATAATGTGTCAAATGCCAAGCTGGCAAGTACGAAACTGGAAGATTGTAATGTGTCGAGATCGCTCGAAAAGTCAAATGATAGCTCAAACAGATTAATTGTTCCTGCAACACTGGAATCAACCAGTTGCAGACTGCCAAATCCAAAAAGATCAAGCTGATTACCGAAAGTTGCGGTATTAAATCCAAGGATTGAAGCATCATAGGAAAAATCGATATCAAAAACACCTACGGATGGGGCTGTACCATTTCCCAAATCGGAGACTGTTATATCAACATTGACCGGATTGCCTTGCTCTGCTGAAAGTACGTTAGGAACAACACTGATAATCACAGCATGAGCGGCAACAGGAAGGTAAAGAAGCGCCGCAAAAAATACGGCCACAAAATGATAGGATTTCATAAAAATCTTGATTTAAAGATGTTATTGTTTTTAAGCTAGAAACATTATTCTACCGCACAACGTGGACGCGTACATAACTGAGTCAGAATACGGGCATCAAGACCGGTAATCGTACCGTCACCATCCAAATCCATTGGATCATCAGCGCCGTTGGCTGGTTGATTACGATAGGTCATGAGAATATTCAAATCGTCCTGATCAACATCACCGTCATTATCGAGATCGCCTCGTACTGGCAATGCGCCTACCCGTTCTGAGATAAACTCCACAAGCTTATGCATTTGAGAAAAAAATCCCTCTCTTGTAGTAAACGCACTCGCAAAGGAGCAGCTGGCAAGAATGTTGTTCTCCAGAAAATTTTCAAGTGTAATGGCGTTATTCAGTGCATTTTGATGATCATCACGATTGGAAGATTTTTCTATCTCAGATAAAAGGAAACCTAGTTGATTTTTGTCATCCGCGCCATTGATAAAGCACTCCTTGTTTAATGAAACCAAATTATCTTTATTCGCTTTAATAATAGCGTCGATTCTAAATAGCTCTTTTCCATTTTTATCTCGAAGCAAAATATAACGATCAGTTGTTGCAAATGGAACTTGGAGAGAAATATACGCTTTATCAAGCTCAATTGTGTAAAATTCAACATTTGCACTATAGACAGGCTCGAAATAGTATTGCCCAGTTACATTATCATGTAAGTCTAACGTTTCAATTGTGTATGTTCCTTCATCAGGCATTTCTCTTTGAATTCTGTCCAGAACTGCCCATGGGCCAAGTTCGTATTCTCCATTCTCTTTAATAGAAAATTGGACAAGAGCTAGTTGAGGGTCTTTGCCAGTTTTTGATAGAGCGCTTGTTAAGTGAATCCAGTTTTTTTCAGATATCCAGTATTCAACCTCGCCTTTCTCGTCCGCAGTCCCCATAAAATCACGGGCATTATGTACATTAGCGGGAAGTTCTTCATAGACATTAAACCCATTTACTCTCGGTCCTTTATCAATATCACCACCAGTATTTTTACAAATCTTTGTAGCAGGGTCGTAAGTAACTTTTAGTTTGTTATAACTTTCATCTAATCCGAATGTATGCCCAAGTTCATGTGCAAGAATATTTCCAAATTTGTCATACTCATATTCTATAAAAACTAAACTTGGATTATTTGGATCGCGTAAACCTACAACGCTGTCGGGATAACCATGATATTTTAGATACCCTGACGGAACTGCAATATTTAATCTTTTGGGATTCCCAAAAGATAGTTTGGATTTTTGAAGTCCTTGTATATCTTTAGAGAGGCCATCACTGATGTTAAAAGCAACTTGAGTGCCATTCTCATCTATACAACTACCTTCGGCTACATAACCTACGGAAATATTTGGGTGACCCATAAATGCGCTTAAAGTATCACCTAACGAAAAGCCATCATCTGGAACTGGGTAAGTTTCTTGTACGAATTTCTCAGCAGAGGCTTTGTACTGATTAAGATTTTTCAGTACTTCATGCGAACATGCACCACTATTGCAACCAGTTGCTTCTGGATGGAACAAGAAAACAAGAGGGGCTATAAGCTGGGGTATTTTAACGATTTCTACATCTTTCCTTCGAGTAAGTTGAATATCTTTATTTTTTTCAACCTTAAAAATATATTCTTGGCCTTTTTCCAAGTTACAATATTCGTTTTCATCATTGCAATAAAAAATGAATTGATTCAAATTTTCACCTTGATCAAAGGTAATTTGTTGTTCTTTAGGAAAAATTTCTTCTCCCGTATCTTTCTTTATGATTGAAAAATCAAAATCTGCTGCTTCTGTAGAATCCTTTGTCACGATGATCGCCGTTGTTCTTTCGTGAACGAGTTGAATGGGATTGGTCTTTTGAAAGACGGCTTGTGTAACTTCTAGATCGAGCATTACGCCTTTACACTTTGGAAAAACACCGGAAGCACTCTGACACTGTACACCTTCAGGTAAAGTCCAGTTGAAATTAACGTCAATTTTTGCATCTTTTATTTGAAAGTTGTGAACAACCCCATCCAATATCTGCGATTCATTTCCCCAGTTACCTTTTGTGAATGCACTCAGACCCATTGAAAAGTACATATATTTACCTCGCATTTTAATGTGACCGGTGTTACACACTTTGCCAATTTCGGCATGTTTAATAACATTAGAGTTTGGGCCAGCATCGAAAAATATATGTTCAGGTTGATAATCCTCGTTTTCATTCAAGTAACCATAATCACCATAGCTCAAAAAAGCGCTATGGTCATCAATCACGCCGCCGTCACTAATGCCCGAAGTGAGTTCGCTACAATATTCAAATGGTATAAAGGTTTCATCTGTCGTTCGAGCGTTGGGATTGTGGATCAATACCAAATCAACCACCTCAGCAAAGTTCTTACTTGCATTGTTTCCCATAAATGGGTTTCGATAGGCGGAAGCAGAAACTGAAAAATCACTGATCGAAGCAACCGCTTCATATTTAGCCTGAAGATGGAGTTTTGATGAGCTATAAGAAAGATCTAACCAAGACTCGGAAAATGTATTGCCCTCTTCCTTTGCCTTACCAGACATTTTATTTCCACCATCTGGATTTATCGCCGTTGCATCAATTTGTGTCAGATAGTGCTCACAATCTGTAGTCGTTGTCTGGGAAAGTGAATCAACAAATGCACCAAACATAAACGAATCAGGCCAACTTGGGTTAACAATAGCTAATTGATTGACTCCGCTCTGTTTGATGCATTCTGCCTGAACATTTT
>JAGRAZ010000093.1 GCA_020434345.1 Bdellovibrionales bacterium | reverse complement strand
CTACCAATTCCGCCATCTCGGCAAAGAGATACAAAAAGAAGAGTCGTTTCTTTACGTTTCTTTTAACCCTGTGTCAATTAGTAGGTAGGTAGAGAGACTTATTCGTTTTCAATCATTTCAAACATAAACCCTCGGCGTTGGCCGGGCGGGATCGTTTCGATCTTTTCAATCGTATCATAGCCTGTTTTGCTGATCTTGATCACAAGCTTTTTGTTTGCATAGACCAAGAATGTTTTCATCGGTGTGAGGCCTTTAAGGATTGCGCCATTGATACTTACGGTTGCACCCGGGGGGTTACTTTTAATCTCTAAGTAGGCAGTATCTTCCCCGGCAACTTGTGGAAACATGGTTTGTGAGGGTCTATTGGGCCCTCCCTTGGCTTCATCTTCAGTCAAAATTGGTGTAAATACACGCTTTTTAGGCGCAGTCTCTTCTTGTGTCTCTTCTTTGGGTTGGTCCATGGCAGGGTTGGTATTTGCCCCTTGAAGCTCCTCTTCAAGGTAGTCGGATTCCATTGTGATTTCTTCCTGCCCTGTAAATGGAAGCCTTCCATTGAGGGCATAAAAACCAATCAAAAAAAGTGATATTCCACCCAACACAAATGTGACCACCAGCCTTTTATCCTGCATCAATCCTTGCAAACCTGGTGGGGGTTGTTCAAATTCCATGCTCGTAATATCCACTTCAGCTTTGGAGTATTGCTCTGCCTCTAGATCTTGAGGGCCTTCTTGGATGGTGTTTTGAGCGTCTTCAATTTGTTGCGCAGCGTACGCTGGGATCGCATCTTTGCTTCCTTCCGGTTGCATCTCCTTTTTTTGCTTCAACTCTTCACGAAGCTGTTGTTCTCTTTGGTAATCATAAATCATGTTGGTTTCAGAAATCTCAAGGGGAGACTCAAGCATGCTTTCCTGTGGTTTTACTTCTTCGCGTAAGGTAGGGGCGGGAGGTGCTGCTGTTTCTATAACATTTGAGTAATCAAAAAGTTCTTCTTCTGCATCAGAAGATTCAATGACAATATCATTGTATTTACTAAGCTTATACACGTGCGTAGAGGTCTGGGATGCGGGGAGTGTAATATCACCAGACATTTCGGTCGAAGTTTCAACATCGTTGAGTTCTTTTAGAACTTCATCTGTAATCAGGCACTGTCCTGGCAGTGCGCTCTTAAATAGGTACTGTGCATCCTTAATGAGGTTGGCCTGAAGGCCTTTTAAAACAACAACCGAAATAGATGTGAGTTGGGAATCTGCGCATTTTTTTAGAAAATATAGAGCGCCATGGCATGCTCTATGGGGTTTGGTAAAGATGCATATGACTTCTTTGCCAGAGGTAAACTTCTTACCCCCAAGTTTGTTTGTAACCTGTGACAAAAATTGATCAAGCTTGGCATCTGCATGGGTAAAAAGTGCGTACAATTCCTTGGTCGTGGTCATAAGTAGATTGTATCCTATCATGATACGAAAGATTTGCGAAGAATAGGAGGTTTTGCTATGGGTAGTACACTTTATTATGAGCAAGCCTATATCCAAAGAAGAACTTAAACAACCAGACTCCTTTGTCTTATTTTTTGATCAGCTTTTTACAAAGATTCAAAAAAACATAAAGATTTTGTGGGTATCATTAATTATTATCGCGATTGCAACAACAGCTTTTGTGGTTTATCAGCAAAAGCAGAAGCACATGAATGAGCTTGCTGCCAATGCTTACGCAGCTACAATGGAAAAAATCTCAACTGAAAACATCTTTACAAAAGAGGGTTGGGAAAGCTTTATTACAGACGCCACTGCATTTTTGAATACCTACCCAAGTGCATCCATGGCACCTCAGATGCAACTTGCTAAGGCCAAAGCACTTATTCACGTAGAAAAATACGCAGAAGCCCAAGCGCTTTTTGATCAAGCCAAAGAAAAATTGCCCCATCCTTACCAATTATTAGCTTTTGAAGGTAAAGCAGTCGCACTCGCCTTTGAAGAAAAATACAATGAAAGTCTTTGGGTGTGGAAACTGCTTACAGATACAGAAGACAATCCATTTTTAGATTTTCACATGTGGAATCTTGGTTTGACCTACGAAAAGCTTGGTCAAAAAGAGGAAGCACTGGGTGTATACCAAAGACTTGTAGATGATTTAAAAGATTCACCGTATGTAATTTCTGCATCAAAAAGAGTTCAAATTCTTCAATCTCAGGGTTCATGACTCGGATTTTTTTAAAAGCTTTCTTTTTCATTGGACTTGTTTGCGCGTCAAGTTCTTCATTTGCTTTTGAAGTTGTGAACAAGAAAGAAAGTTTTGAAAACTTACGTTATCTTTCTGCTCGGCTTGGTATGGGTGTGCAAACATTCACGGATGAAGGTAATGTCAATGGAACCCCTGGACCGTCATTTCAGTTTGCGCTTGTTCGTGCATTGACACGAGGGCTTGATCTTGAGTTTTTGTATCAATTTTCTACATTTCGTTTTGAATCATCAGATCCGATTGTTTCAAACCAAACCATAGATAGTCGAACAGGTATGCATCAAGAGCTGCTGCGTGCTGTTTTGTACTTGCCATACACAGTTGGCCAGCCATTTTTAACCGCAGGTTTTGGTGGGTATCACTTTACAGGACTTGATGCAAAGACCGGTTTGGATTTGGGGTATGCGCTAGAGGTTCCTGTGGGAGCAGGTTTTAGAGCATTCATTGCAAAAAATAACATTTCAGTTCAGGTTGAATATCAGTACCATTTTCTTTTAGGAGAAAATCAATCAGCGACTACATTAGGTTTATTGGGACAGAATGAATTTCGGTTTAATGCGTACGCTATTATGGGCTCGTTTACATTTCACTTCTTTTAAGGATGAATCATGCTGAATAAAAAAATACTTTGGATGATTGGACTTCTTTTCTTAGTGGGATGTTCTCATGGTCCTGTACATCAAGTAAAACAAAAACGGTTTACAGGTTCGTGGAAAAAGAATTTTTCTAAGAAAAATGTGGGGCTCTCTGAAGTGAGTCAAACGCAAGATTCTCTTTACTGGGGAACGGAAAAGGGATTTGTGTTTCGAATTGATGCAGCTACCATGAAGAAGAAATGGAGAAAAAATCTCCATGACACAATCAGTACCGCTGTATTTGTAAGTGGTAATCATGCTTATGTAGGCACACAGAAAGGATTTGTTTATTGCTTAGAGGCTGAGACAGGGCGCACATTGTGGAAGCAAAACTATCAAACTTCGATACGTGGTATTTTTGCTATGTTTCAGGAACACCTTTTTATCATGGGCTTGGATGGGCAAGTCATTGGTGTAAAGGCGCTTTCAGGTGAGATCGGATTTCAAAGACGGTTCTTTGTCACAGATTCTTTTACGTTAGCGTATGAATTGGTGTCAGCAATTTCAGATTCATTTTTACTTGTAACACTTCCAAGTTCAGAAGTGATTGCGATTAATAAAGAGTTAGAGACTTCGTGGCAAAAAAACTTTCAGGGTTTGTTGGGTTCAGATTTAATACAAGGATACGTATCTATTGATTCGCTCGATAAAGAGAGATTTTTGATCACGCCGTATATGCAATCGCCATTTGTGATTGATGCTAAAGGTGAAGTCACCAACACTCTTGAAAAAGTTGCAACAAGTGCACCGCCAGTAATTGAGTCCAATAAGGTGTATTTTGTCGAGCAGGCAAGGGTGGTAACAATCAACCTTGAAACCTTTTTGATGGATAAAGAGTACG
>JAGRAZ010000092.1 GCA_020434345.1 Bdellovibrionales bacterium | reverse complement strand
CCTAAGGCCACCATGGTAGAAGGTGTTCTTGCCATAACACCTCTTTACTACCATAGAATCTACCAAGAAGAAAATTCAGATAAATCGCGATCAAGAAACCGTTGGTACATATACTCGTTCCACAGCGAGCTTCTGTAACAGGCTGTGCGAACTTTGGGTAAAATTGTACTATCTAAATTAATGTTTGGCCAAGAGCTTTCTTCTAGCGCTTCATTGGTACAAATTGCAAACACGCGGCCTGACTCTGGGAATACCTTGCAGTATTCCTTGATTTCTTCCGGTTGATTCTCATCCGCAACACCACAATCATATTCGTCATCATAATATTCTGTGACATTCTCTAAATATGTATCAAAACCATTGATAATTTTTTTGCCTTGATCAGTTTTTCCAAAAACATCTTCACTTGATCCGTCTATATGGTCAAGATAGGTATATAGAGATTGAACCTGTTTGGTTTCGTGAAGTACAATGATCACACGCTCAACTTCAATTTCCTTTTCACTTTGAGGTACAATCAGTGAATAGCTCACACAGGCATCATTTTTCAAAGAATCTTCAAACTTTTTTGCAAGTTCAGCTGATACAAGTTTAATAGAAAACGCTTTTTCAGCAATGGGTGTGCCATCATCAAGCACTTGATCTGAAAGTGCATGAAACACGATTTTTGAACCATCTAATTTAAAACCACTGGTGATTTTTTTTGGGCTAACATAGGCTGGCTTTTCTTTTATACGTGTAAGTAATTGGTTATATCCTTCATACGATACAATAGATGGCCAGTTTTCAATTATCGCATCCTCAAAAAATAATTGTGAGAGTACAATTGTATTTGCACTTTTTTTGGTCTCTTCAACAATAGGTGAGGTTTCTACTTTAGGTTTTGTAGGCGTTGTGCTTTTTGGTTTGGATTTTTCTTTGGCAGGCACTTGTGTGGTCTCTTGTTTTTGACCTGGCTGCAGATCTTTCAAACCCTTGGTCGTGCTACCCATTTGGGCAAATGCGCTTCCAGCGACAAACAAACAAACTAAATATGTGAACATGTTGCGGTACATCCTACGTTCTCCTTGCTATTTACGGTAATTCCGGATCGATCTTCTTAATAAAAAAGGCAATCGATACCTGCGGAAGTGAATCTTGTGCTGAAAGCGGTGTACTATCTAAGTTGTTTCTTGATGCATCCAAGTAACTCAACACCGTGCTTTTGTAGCGCTCACCATCCAAGTTTGCGTTGATCACAAACACATGCGGGAAACGAAGTCCAAATGCATTGTTCTCCACCAAGTGATCAAATTGATGTTCAAGGGCTACAATCAAGTAGTTTAGACCCATATCACCGATTGATTTTTCAAGCTCTGCTTGATCTTCAGAATATGGAAGTACAAGTTGTGTCAGTTCTACACCACCGCTTCCATCAGAAAATTTATAAACCTTGTTCTCAGCATACACATCGCCATTGATCTCACTTGCGTAGCGGTTTAAAATTTCATAGATCGCGCTTTGTGCATGTTCTGGTGTATAGCTTGCTGCACTTTGGCCACCAAGCACAACAGAAATGATACCATTGATTTTTTCATACACTTCCAGCTTCCAAGGTTTTCCTTGCGCAACGGCTTCTTGTTGCAATTGTAAAAGTTTGGCTTTGGTTGCACGTAATGTTTCAAACTCAGCGATCAAGTCTGGCTTGGTCTTAGAAAGTGGGTTTTTTGGATGAAACTTTCCATTTCCTGTAATGCGCTCAAGATCAGCTTGGTTTTGTTTTTGAAGATCTGTCAAACCTTTTTCAAGTGCGACTTCTTCAAAAGGTCGTTGTACATTCTTAGGTTCAACCAAACCTTCTTCAATGGCATGCAATTCTTCGATAGCGTCAAGGGCTTGACCCAATGTAGAAATTTTCTGACTGGGTTTCATCGCTGTAAACATTGGTGCTAGCGAAGCAGTCAACGGCTGGTCTAAATCCAACTGATCTGCAACATCGTCTTTTGTGGCTTGATCCGTGGCAACAGCAGCTAAGGCAGCATTTTGCGCTTTTTCTGTATCTTCATTGATTGTATCAATCGCGCCAAGTTTTGTTTTGATATCTTCAAGTCTGCCGGCTGCATCTGCTTTTTTTGCTTCGTCTCTGTCTTGCTTGGCATCTTTTTGCAAATCGGCAATCACACCTTGCGCATCTTTAACCAAATTCATTGTACTGTTTGCAGGTGTATGGGGTGCAAAAATAGCCCTTACATCATCTGCAAGGGGTTGTTTTTTGATTTCACCATCTTCAAATTTACCTTTGGCTTTGTTCCACAAGCCTTCGGTTGGATTTTGAATTTGATCAAGTAGATATTCTTTTTGATTTGATGAGATTTTCTTGGCTGGAATAGCTGCGCTGTGCTTGGCCAAATCTTCTTTTAATGCCTCTTTGGCTTTGATGGCATATTCAGCCTGATCTTTTTTGGCCTTTTGCACTTCTTGTGCGCGTTTGGAAAGAATGACATCTTGGGCTTGTGCCATGGTTGTTGGAACATTTTCTTGGGCCAACATGTAATGATCTGCAAACAATTGTTTCACAGGATCTGACAACCCTTCACTTTTGATGGCTTCATCCAAAGGTTTTGACTGCATCACACCTAAAAGTGCAGCAATACGTTGCTGTTCACTTTCAACCTGGGCAGTATTTGTTTCTGCCATAGCGTTTGCATTTTCTTCCTTAACATCTTGGGCAGGAAGAACATCGATAATTTCTTTGGCGTTGCTTACATCTTTACATTCAAATGCATTTGTATACGGTATCAAAACACGTGCAACGTCTTCTGTAAGCAAGTCACCATTCTGTAAAGTTTGTGCATTAGCTGAATTTGGATCCTTTGTATATGCGATCAATTGATCAATTTGTGCAATATCTTTTTCAATGGCACTTGTATCGACTGTTGGTGTTTGTTGCGTAACCTTAGTTGTTTGGTTTTGTTCACCATCTGTTGGGCCAAAAACATTGTTGTTCGATGCAAGATATTCATCCAATTCTTTTTTCTTTGCATCAATTTGCGCTTGGATGGCTGCAATTTCTTCGTCGGTAGCACCACTGTCTTTTGCATCTTGAAGTTGTTTTTCAAGCAGCGCAAGTTCGTTTGATAACACGTTGTGATCTTTTGAAGTTGAAGACGCATCATGATCAGTTTCGCCAGTTTGAATTTGAGAATCTGCTTGGCCATTATCTTGGCCTTGATCAGCATCAGTTATACCACTTTGGTTGCTTGCATCGGTTGTAGCAGCAGTAGCCTGATCGGTACTTTTTGCTGGTGTTGATCGCGTGGCTTGCAATCCATTTTCTTTCATCAATCCGGCCAAAGCGCTAAATTTTTCTCGCTTGTCTTTGGTGGCCGCTAAAAGATCTTGCTTAAAAGGTCCTTGAGCATTGTTTTCAACAGGTACCAAGAAATCCAAATAATCTTGCACTTGGGCCAAGTCATCATTGGTCCACAACGACGGGTCAACGCTTGAATAAGTTGTAAACTCTTCATCTAGGTTATGCAAAATGGGTTCGGCATCTTTCCAAGAAACAACCGATTTTCCTGCTTTGTTTACTTCATCAAGCTTTCGCGAAGGAACAACACGTGAAAGACCTAAATTTCCTACATCTTTTTGTGTAAGCACAGTAACAGGTTGAAGTTGCGCAAGTGCTTCAGAATTCATCGCATCTTTTGCATTCACACCTGCTTCAGCTTGTTCTTTTCTTTCAGCAATTTTATCTGTCAAAGAAGTGACTTCAGTGGTTGGTTCAGCTTTTTTGTTTTCAGGCCCAGGAGCAGCTGGTACTTCAGCAGGTAACATAGGGTCAATTGTATCGGGGGTAACAGTCGGATCGATAGTACCTTGATCCCCAAGTAAGTTGGTTGTTTTCTTACGCGTGTTCTCACCGACCAATTTTTTTTGATCTTTGCGCGCAACATCAACCGTCGAACGTGGATTGCCACATGCACTGATGCTTAGAACAACGAAACCTATGATCCATTTTTTTGTCATGTCTACACCCTATTGATTTTTAAT
>JAGRAZ010000091.1:2217-4243 GCA_020434345.1 Bdellovibrionales bacterium | reverse complement strand
CGGTTCAAATCCGGTCGTGGGCTCCATCTACGGCAATATAATGGAGTGGGCTAACGTTAGAGTAAAGCGTTTAGACTACAACAATTTTAAGGAGATTATTCAATGTCTAAAGGAAAGTTTGAAAGAAAAAAACCTCACGTTAACGTGGGAACCATCGGTCACGTTGACCATGGTAAAACTACATTAACATCTGCAATTACAACTGTACTTTCAACCAAGGGATTGGCTGAAAAGATCGTTTATGATCAAGTTGCGAAAGCAGATGCAAAATCATTTCGTCGTGATGCTACAAAAATTTTGACAGTTGCTCTTTCGCACGTTGAATATGAGTCAGAAACACGTCACTATGCACACATCGACTGTCCAGGTCACGCGGATTACGTTAAAAACATGATCACAGGTGCTGCACAAATGGATGGTGCGATTCTTGTTGTTAGTGCTCCTGCTGGGCCAATGCCACAAACTCGCGAACACATTCTTCTTGCACGTCAGGTTAACGTTCCTACCATCACAGTGTTTCTAAACAAATGTGATTTGGTTGACGACGCTGAACTTTTGGATCTTGTTGAACTTGAAGTTCGTGAACTACTAAACAAATATGATTTCCCTGGTGATGATGTTCCAGTTATCCGTGGATCTGCGCTTAAAGCGATCGAAGATCCAGAAGGTGACGGCGGAAAACCAATTTGGGAACTTTTGGCAGCGCTTGATACAAACATTCCTGAGCCAAAACGTGATATCGATAAACCTTTCTTGATGCCTGTAGAAGACATTTTCTCAATTGAGGGTCGTGGTACAGTTGTTACAGGAAAGATTGAAGCTGGTATCATCAAAGTTGGTGATGAGATTGAAATCGTAGGTATCCGTGACACACAAAAAACCACTGTAACTGGTGTTGAGATGTTCAAAAAACTTCTCGACCAAGGTCAAGCAGGCGATAACGTAGGTCTACTTCTACGTGGTGTGAAACGTGAAGACGTTGAGCGTGGTCAAGTACTTTGTAAACCAAACTCAATTACACCTCACAAATCATTTAAAGGAACTGCGTACATTCTAACCAAAGAAGAGGGTGGAAGACATACACCATTCTTCAAAGGTTACCGTCCTCAGTTCTATTTCAGAACAACAGACGTAACTGGTGTTGTTACACTTCCTGAAAACGTTGAAATGGTTATGCCAGGTGACAACGTTGAAATGACGGTAGAATTAATTTCTCCTATCGCCATGGACAAGGAAGTACGTTTTGCGATCCGTGAAGGCGGACGTACTGTTGGTTCTGGTGTTGTTTCTGAGATTATTTCCTAATCTTTTGAGCAACAGTTAAGCCTCTTACGGGTTGTAAGAAGCTTAAAAAAGTAATTCGCGCTGTTTGATCCTTAAAAAATCAAACAGCGCATCATACGTTTAAGGACGTATAAATAAATTGGGGTCTTGAGCAAGTGACGAACGATCGTAAATGGATATACCTTTCCTATCTCATCTTAACGGTGCTTTTTGGTTGGGTACTCAATCATGCGATAGCAACAGTCTTTGATATTGTTGCATATCCGAACCGTCGTGTGCTTGAAGTTGCGCCACTATCTGCGGTTATTTCTGCGGGTGTTGCGGGACTTTTTGGATTTTTCTATTTTCGAAGAGAAAAAATTCAAAGCTTCTCATTAGAAGTCATGCAAGAACTCAAAAAAGTAACATGGCCCATTAAAAAAACTGCGTATATTTCAACCGTCGTTGTTTTGGTCTTGGTTGTGATTTGCGCTGTTTGTTTGGGTGTTTTTGACGTCGTTGCAAATTGGTTCATTGGAACCGTTTTGTCAGCATAATTTGGAAGAGCCATGATGGAAGAACAAATACAAGAGAACGCTACTGTTGAGAGTGAAGAAACTCAAGTAGAGCAAAACGTTGAGTCTCAGGATGTTCAATCAAATGACTCAGAAGGACAGCCAAAAGAACCGTCCTATGAGCCTACACATCCTGATATGAAGTGGTATATTGTTCATACTTTTTCTGGTTTTGAGCAAAAAGCAAA
>JAGRAZ010000091.1:0-2117 GCA_020434345.1 Bdellovibrionales bacterium | reverse complement strand
CCGTCCTATGAGCCTACACATCCTGATATGAAGTGGTATATTGTTCATACTTTTTCTGGTTTTGAGCAAAAAGCAAAAACAGCTTTGCGTGATAGAATTAAATCTTCAGGCCATGAAGCTTTGTTTGGTGAAATTCTCATTCCTACTGAAAACGTTGTAGAAGTTTCTCAAGGTAAGAAAAAAACCAGAGAAAGAAAGTTTTTCCCCGGGTATGTTTTTGTGCAAATGGTGCTCAATGATGAGACATGGCATGTTGTAAAAAACACACCTCGTATTTCTGGATTTGTTGGTAAAGGAAAAAAACCACCAACTGTTCCTCAAGCTGAGGTTCTAAAGCTTACACAACAAATTTCAGATGGTGTTCTTACACCAAAATTAGAAGTGCACTTTGATAAAGGTGAAAGTGTACGAGTGATTGATGGTCCTTTCCAAAACTTCAATGGCATTGTTGACGATGTAAATCCAGACAAGGGCAAATTGCGTGTGTTGGTCAGTATCTTCGGTCGTTCAACCCCTGTTGAGTTAGATTACTCACAAGTGGAGAAAAATTAAGAGGTTCGTTATGGCAGATAAAAAAATACAAGCATTCATTAAACTTCAAATTCCAGCAGGTAAAGCTAATCCTGCTCCACCAGTTGGTCCAGCATTGGGTCAGCATGGTGTTAATATTATGGATTTCTGTAAAGCGTTCAATGCGGAAACTGCTGAACTAGGTAACTCAATTGTTCCAGTTGTTATTACTGTTTATGAAGATCGTAGTTTTACATTTATTAAAAAGACAGAGCCTGCATCTAGTCTTTTGAAAAAAGCTGCAAAAATTCAAAAAGGTTCGGGTGTACCCAATAAAAACAAAGTGGGCAAAGTAACCAAAGCGCAAATTAAAGAAATTGCAGAAACAAAAATGCCTGATTTAAACGCAGCAAGTTTAGAAGCTGCAATGAAAACTATTGAAGGTAGTGCTCGTAGTATGGGCATTGAGGTAGAAGGATAAGTTATGGCAAAGCACGGAAAAAAATACATCAACTCTCTGAAAAAAATTAAAGAGGGTCAAAAGTATACGCTTGAAAAAGCAATTGAACATGTTCACGGTTTCGAAAAAAGAAACTTTGATCAAACAGTTGATGTTGCAATCAAGCTAGGCGTTGATCCAAAACATGCTGACCAAATGGTTCGTGGCGTGTCACTTCTTCCACATGGAACTGGTAAAACAGTTCGTGTTGCAGTGATTACCAAAGGCGACAAAGAAGCCGAAGCTAAAGCAGCAGGTGCAGATTTTGTTGGTTCTGATGATTTGGTTGAGAAAATTCAAGGTGGTTGGTTTGACTTTGACAAACTAATTGCAACACCTGACATGATGTCTAAAGTTGGTAAATTAGGAACAATTTTAGGCCCCCGTGGATTGATGCCAAATCCAAAAGCTGGAACAGTAACAACAGATGTTAAGAAAACTGTTGAACAGGTTAAAGCAGGCCGTATTGAATATCGTGTTGATAAATCAGGAATTATCCATACCATCATTGGAAAAATTTCTTTTGATCAACAAAAACTCGTTGAAAACGCAAAAGCGTTGATGGAATCTGTTACCAAGGCAAAACCATCAACTGCAAAAGGTACTTATATCCAATCGATCACAGTCAGCCCCACGATGGGTCCTGGTGTTGCTGTTGATCCCGCAAGCATATAAGAGGTTACAATGGCTGGAGAAAATTTAAAAAGAAAACAAGAATTTGTCGGTACGGTTCACGAACGGTTTGTATCTGTACAAGCTGCAGTGTTAAGTCACTATGCTGGAACAACAGTTGAGCAAATGACAAGTCTTCGTAAGAAATTACGAGACAATGGTATTGAGATCAAAGTTCTTAAAAACAAACTTGCAAAAATCGCAGTAAAAAACACAAATCTGGAAGCACTGTCTGACCACTTTACTGGCCCGACAGCAATTGCTTATTCTGACAAAGATCCAGTTGCGTTAGCAAAAGCATTACACGATTTTGCAAAGCTAAATGAAAAGTTTCAAATTCAAGCAGGTGTTCTTGATGGACAATTGCTTGACAAGAATCAAGTGGAAGCACTTGCAAATGTTCCAAGCAAAGAAGTGTTGCTTGGTCGCTTAGTAG
>JAGRAZ010000090.1 GCA_020434345.1 Bdellovibrionales bacterium | reverse complement strand
CAAAGCCATTTTCCGATTGGTGGTTTTACTGTTCAGGGTCAGCAAATTTATATTGCCACTTCAGACGGATCATTGGACGTGTACAACTTAGATACAGAGTCCAAGGAGTGGACCTATCATACCGGTTCTCCTCTGAAGGGAACGCCCATACTGTTGGATGATGCGGTTTGGCTTTTGAATGCGCGAAGCCAGCTTTTTGCTTTTCGTGTGAAATAGTTATTGGGGGCAAAAAGCCTAGATTTGGATACAAAGCTGTGTTACAAGTCGGGGCTTCAAAAAAGGTCACTTTTTTGGCGGGGTAGCTCAGTTGGTTAGAGCGGATGCTTCATACGCATTAGGTCGGGGGTTCGAATCCCTCCCCCGCTACCATTCATTTTTTCAAACATTTTGCATCATTTCATTTCATGGCTCGACCCTTCGGGTCTTGCGCGTAACTTCCATTCCATGATGCAAAATGTGTAGAAAGTACTTTGTTGTAACGGCTAGGGCTTCTCACTTATAGTGATTGTCAAAAACAAGGTTGTTCAAATGAACCTGTATTCAGGAATACCAATTCTATCTATAAAAGTTTGTTCTGCAAAAGACTCATCAATAATGAAGCATTGTTTTTAGAAACCGTCGAAACAAATGCAGGAAAATCTTTGATCGACTCTTTGCCCGCTGTATCTGAAATCGCACGAAAGAGTAAACAAGGAACTTGATTGGCATGCGCAACAAGCGCCACTGCGGCACCTTCCATCTCGACCAAATCCGCACCCATTTCAAAAATTCGTTTTTTTTGTAAATCGTTGGATAAAAACTGATCACCTGTTGCAAGTGTAGCGTTGATATAAAGTTTGGGTTTTCTTGTACCTGATAAGAGGGGAACAGATTCAAATTGTTCTTTGGCAAAGGCCTGCGCATGTTGTTCAATGCCTTTAAATGTATCTTTTTCCCAATGTAACGTCAGATCTGTAAAAATTGATTCTTTTCCAGTTCCTATGCCTACAATCGGAAGTGTGTTGGGGGCATATGCCTGAAATGTGCTGCCCATCCATCCATAATCATGTTGAAAGGCTTTTTTGGGCATTACAATATCGCCTATTTGATAGTCATGATGTAAGCCGCCTGCAACTCCAGAAAAAACAAGTAATTCGCATTTTTTTTCTGAAATAAATTTTTGCGCAGTCATAGCGGCATTAACTTTGCCAATACCCGATAAACCCGTAGTGATTTTATAACTAGTTGGTTTGATATTGTTGATTTGTGATTGAATTTCTTCAAGCTCTTGTGGGAGCGCGCTTATGATACCAATTTTTTTCATTTTCGATGCACCAATAGTGTTTTTCTACCAGCTTGCAATAGTGCTTCATAATCTCCTAAAGCTTGCGCAAGTTTGAGTGTATTAAAATCATACTTTTGTCCAGGTATGGTCGGACTGGGTTGATTTTCAGTGATAAGAATATATCTCCCTATATCTTTTCCACCTTTGTGAAATTGGCCTGTAGAGTGAAGATACCGAGGTCCATGGGTAACAACTACACTGTGAGTTTTTTCAAGAAGACTGGACTCAAGTGTATCAAGGAATTTATGGCTCTCATTTGATTCGGGAAGATATGATAAAATGCAAATAACTTCATCCGGTTTTACATCCATGAGAAACGTAGCGATTTGATCCGTAGTTGATGTAATCGCCGAAATGCTTTTTTGAATTTCTTGTGTTGGTTCATTACGTTGAAGATAAGAAGCTGTATTTTTTTTGGTTGTGTTGACATGTGGTTCATCAAATGGATTGATTTCTAATAAATGCCCAACAAGCGCTGTTGCAGTCATCCATGTTATAAAATGCGATGCAAGTTCATGGACTTTTTGAATTTGTGGCAGTTCAATGCACAGCGCATCTTCGATCGTACGGTTCTTCTCTCCTGAGGAAATTGGCAGAAACCCCTTATTTTGCTTCCCTGTGCTCTCTGCTATAAGTTGCTCGATCCACAAAGCCAAAGCGCGATTTGTAGATGAAGTAGATAGCAAAAGCTTATGGATGCTTTTTTGATGCGCTGTAAAAAGTGTATGGGCTAGGTCAAGTCCCTCATGAAACGCTTTTGCATTGGGTGCCCATGCTTTTTGTACCTCTTTCCAAAAAACATGCAAGTCAGCACCTAAAAGCGATAGTGGAACAAGACCAAAGTAAGATAACGCAGAAAATCGACCACCAATATCGGTAGGGTTGATGAATGCATGACGAAACCCCTTGTTGATAGATAGTTTTTCAAGCGGTGTGCCCTGATCTGTAATGGCAATGTATTGTTGGGGACGAGGAACACGATCCCAGAAGTATGCAAACAAACTTTCAACTTCAAGTGTTGTTCCAGACTTTGATGCGACAATAAAAAGTGTTTTGGAAGGATCTATTTTTTGAAATACGTTTGCAATTTTTTTGGCATCCGTTGTGTCTAAAATAAACAATGATCGTTTCGGGGCTTGAATGTTTTGGAGAAAAACTTCTGAGACAAGACTCGATCCCCCCATCCCCAAAAGGACGACATGTGGGTAGGGAATGTTACTTTCAAATTCTTGAATCTTGGCGATTTTGTCTGAAAAGGTAGATACAACATCAAGCCAACCAAGGCGGCCTAAAATTTGGCTTTGTATTTCAGGTGACGTACTCCAAAGTGTTGTGTCATGATCTAAAAGCCGCGCTATGAGTTCTTTATTCATAGAATTGTATATCCGTGATCAAACCATAGCTTTGCCATTTGTGAAAGGTTTCAAATAGTTTTTCTACAAATTCTAAAGGCGCATTGGCAATGGCTTGAGAAAGAGTGGCACCTTCTAGCAGGGCAGATAAAATTTCATGTTCTATTTTGTCTTGGGATTCAAAATATACTTTGCCTTCAGATTTGTGTGTGAAGAAAAATTTGTTTTCCTTTTGAAGTGTGGGTTTTTCAAGGTTTTTCGCTTTGGCATTAAATATAACCTGTGTTGGATGAGTTGTTGTAAAAATTCGCACAAAAGGTTGAAACGTAAATGTAGCATTTGTCCATTTTTCAGAAGGTACATGTGCGTAGTTTTGTAAGTCAATGCTTGGATGTTTTTTGCCATATCGAGATAGATGAAGGTTGGCTTGGGTTATAGCAAGGTCGATCCAGACTGGATCTGCTTTTTCTTCTTGTAAAAAGTTGGCAAAATTCAAACCATAAAAGTTGATGTTGTAATGATCAGGAGGGCTTTTGCGTACAAACTTTTCAATGAGCAAGTTGAGTGAGGTTGGATCAGCGTACCAAACAAGTGTGGAAAATTTGTAACGAATAGAGTCTTCAAGTCTTTTGTAATACCCTCCACCGTAGGCAGAAATGCGATGTGCGTGAGATAGATAATCCGTATCCTTGTTGTTCTGTAAAATATCCTGAAACATTTTATCTTGGAGTTCTTTAAGCGACCGCATTTTTTTCGATCTCCATTGCGATTGCGCGCTGCTCTAGCAAGACATGAAAGGGTGGGATGTCCATATCCCATTCAAATGTTGTAGGTCTTGGGCCATGAATAGTAAGAAAATAGCGATAAAGCTCCCAAGCCTCATTTTTCATGGGCTTTCCATGCGTATCGAAGAGGTAGTCTGTTTTGTCATCATGCCCACCAAAGTGAAGATACCCAATTTTATCAGTTGGAATACCTTGCACAAAATCTTTACCATCAAACCCAAAATTGAAGCTATTGACATAGATGTTGTTGAGATCAAGTAGAATGCCGCAACCAGATTTTTTTGCGATCTCGGTTAAAAATTCCCACTCAAACATGTTCGTGTCTTTATAACCGACATAGCTTGAAACATTTTCAAGAAGTATGGGCCGCTTAAGATAGTTTTGAACTTGATCTACACGGTTTGCAATATGAGTTACAACTTCTTGGTTCATGGGAAGAGGGAGAAGATCATGAGAGTATTGATGGGAAACATGATTCCAGCACATATGATCAGAAATCATTTCAGGTTGAAGAATATCGATGTATTCTTTCATTAAGCGTAAATAATCTACATCAAGTGGATCTGTTGATCCTATGGAAAGGGAGACGCCATGTGTGACAATGGGGTAGTCTTCTCGAAGTTTTAGCAGTGTTTCAAAATATTCACCACGGTTGTGCATGTAGTTTTCAGTGATGACTTCAAACCAATCCACGGCTGGTCTGGTTTGAAGAATTTCAGGAATGTGGTCAGAACGTAAACCTAAACCGTGTCCTGAAAGGTTGTGCGAGAATGTTGTAAAATCAATACTCATAAAAAAAGGGGTGGATTGTTG
>JAGRAZ010000008.1:38078-44787 GCA_020434345.1 Bdellovibrionales bacterium | reverse complement strand
GATACACATACGTACGTTGATGTTGATGATCTCATCGATCGGTTCAATAGAAAAATAAGAACCTCAACAGAAACATCACAGAAAATGAATGATCTAACAACCCAAGCCTACCAAGATCACCGTTTTAGAAAACACTTCATTACCTCACTGTTTCAATACAAAAACGAAGACATTCGTTTCAATCTCAGAGAAAATACATTTTATATTGGCAAAGAAAAGTTTGATCTCACTACATTTAGAGACCATTTTATTGCGGTTGAGTATGAATTTCTACGTACATTAAAAAATGCACTTCGCCCCAAAAGAAAAGTGTTATACCGAATTGTTGAAGATGATTCACCATTTATAGGCTATCTAGATCCGCTTCTTGGGCTGAATCAATCTTCCCAAGAGTTTGAACGTGGATATGAGATGTTTTATGACTACGATCATATTATCCAAATCAGTAACAACAATGATCTTCCACCCGGTACTGTAATTGAAAGGCTTGAAACAGATGCGTATGTTCCAACAATCTATCAAGATGACCAAGGAGAAATCGTTCACGGTTATCTAACACTAGGAGGTTTGTATAAGTCTTATCACCAACATAAAGACAATAAATTTGGATACAACGTTCGTTATACAACCCACCGTTTTGATCTCGTTCAAATGCTTGATTCAATAGAAGAGTATCTCACAGACACAAATCAAAATCCTCATAATCTTCCTTGGATCATGAAAAAAGTAAGTGAATATGTCGCAACTGATACCTACAACCCATCCAATCCATTTCCTGTTATAGATCACAAAAACATTATTTCGAAATTCCCGGGTTATGCTGACATCAATACTTCAGACGCAGAAATATTTATGGAAGACTTTAAAGATCAACATCCAGATCAGTATAAAAGTCTTCAAGAATTTTTGGCAAGGAAATATCCACCTATTTCAAATCAACTCAATGTAGAGGCTATGGAACAGTTTTTAACGTATATTTCCTATAAGTATAAAACAACTGAAGAGCAAGCTTTGGCATTTGTGCAATTTCTTAACACGTGTGCCAACGTAAGCACAGACAATGAAGATGTAGAATTTTTAAGAAACCATGTTTTTGATGCATTTAATGTTGAAAAACCAAAGACAGAGAAGAAGCAAGAAAAACCCACCAAACCTCAAATCAAAGAAAAACCTGCAGCACCTGATGCCCAACCAAGCAAAAAACTTAGTGAAGAGGATTATATTCACGCCCACATTCTTTCAAGAAACGATCTTCTATTTGCGCGGCTCAATATATCAGATATTTTAAAAGCGTCTGGATACCTAGGAAATGAAGAAACGGTCATGAATGATTTTTATAAACTCGTGTATTCATATTCAACCATGCCCATCACATCGTTTGGCATGATCAAATCTGGAATCGAATCTTTCTTTCATCAACGTATCAACATGGACGTGCCAGATAAAGCCAAGCCAAATATATATGCACTTATTCACTGGATTTATCCTATTCTAATCATGGAAACTTCTATTCACTTGGATGTGGAAGGACACTATAACTTTGTTCAAGAAGATGTATTTTTTGTTGAAAAAGCAACCAGTGACCCAAAATCACAAGAAGAAATTATTGAAAAGATCCAAGCAACACAAGAGGCAAAAACACTATTGATCGCACTTGATGCAATTTTAAGCAACGCACTTTTTAAAAATGAGTATACAAACCTGATTGAAATAGACGTACTACTTCTTGCTCTTTACCTTGCAAATCTTCCTGATAAAGATTTGGATGATATTGATCGTTTGTATGAAGCTCTTTTTGCACATCGCCACAAAATATTTTACATTGATTATGAATCTTTTAATTTGTTTTTAGATCACATCAATCCTCTGATTAATAAGATCAAAGCTGATGTTTTACCACAGTATTTTGTAGGACTACCTCAAGAGGTAAAACCGACACCTCAACTATTACCAGAACATTCACAAACTTCTGTATCTGCAACCAAAGCAAAAACACAAATTGAAGCTGAAATAGCATTGTTGCGACCTTTGCAAGCAATGACAACGCAAAATAGTATGGAAAGAGAGTATGATACGTTTGTTGATACCATCAAGCAGATTCAACCTTCTTTACGCGCAAGGGTTGTTTCCACCATCTCGACTATATTTAATCATGATGAACGACTTCTTGTAGATCCGGAAGCATTAAACATCAACAATGTACTTTTTCTTGTAAAAGTAATTGCCCGAGACATGGCTCTTGAACAAAGAGAAGAAATCATTCAACAATGGATTCTTACAGATGGCCACTCGATGTATACGAGCTATGATCACATGGACTTTGACCTCAACATGCTTACATATCAAAATTATGTGCAGTTTTCGGGTGATTTACTGGAGCAGTTTTTAACGAGAATTGAAGACAAAGACAATCAAAGCATTTCTTACAATACCAAAATTGTTCCCCATGGAGAAAGCTATATTGTTCAAAGAGAGTTTCAACTTGGTACAGCAAATACAGCCATCGTTGTTTATCAACTGAATCTCGACCACATGTATCAAGACCTACAAGGCGTTATTTATGCGGCTGTGATGGATGAACATGAAAATCACAGCTGGATCAAGTTTAACAACCCATCCTTTACACCCGAAAAAGCCAAACGAGCGCTACATCATCTCACAGGCAATATACGAGAAATGGATCTGACAGAAGAGCAGCAAAGACAACTGCGTCTATGGAAAAGTGCGCTTGCGCTACTTGAATCTAAAGTAGGTAACGTAAATTTTGCCGATCACCTACTTACCCGTGTATTTATTGCCAACCAATTGCGCGATCATTCGTATGCACTTTCCTCCCCAAGAAACATACCTCCATACGAATATCTCAACGCAAATAAGAGTTTGAGAAAATATATCATGGATCAAATCTATGAAAATGGAGATATTGCTGATTTGGTGGTCGATTATGTAGAAAAAATGGGACTGCTTCACCCTGTTTCAACCTACGTTCGTGAAATTTCTGCTATCTATGAAAACATCCTAGAACAAAAAGCGCCAGAATTTAGAAGTTGGTATCCAAATTATGAGATTACACTTGCTCGTTTCGAACAAAACCTTAGATTTGTCAATCCGGGTCTATTGGAAGAATTTTTACATACCCTTCTGCAGGTTGAAAACCATACGCTTGCCACACCCAACATTCAATATTTTCTCAAAGTTTTAGAATACATTGCCTATGAACAACCCTACAGGTTTGACGAACATACATTGTACATCATGACAAATACTTCTTCCACCTACGATACACTCAATGCCGCCATAGAACTTTTAATTAATTCTGAGTTTACTGCCCTACCAGACGTTTTGTACGAAATGAGTCTGGAGGCATATGTTGACTACTTTGCTTCGAAATTTTTGAAGTCACCCAAAGCATCTGAAAATGACCCTACACATGACAATATTGATATATATTATGCAAGTCTCTACTTGGAAAGAATGCTTCGGTTATCAAACCCTGATGATGTTGAATATATCTCTGCTGATTCTTCCATTGTTCTCCACCAAAATGGGTTTGATGTATTTTACTACCCATTACAGGTAAAAATCGATCCACAAGGTCGGTATTGGATTCCTACTGTAAATACACTAAATCCAGATCAAGAGCTCTATTCGATTCTAGATGCCCGCAAAATAAACTCTTGGCTTGCAAAATACTTATTAACCATTGATGAAGATGTACTTGGTTCCATTTCGCTTGAAGATTTGAATAAACTACACGATTCTTCAATGCCAGATGAAAATGGTCACATCGTTGCACGCTACGCTCAATTCATTCAAGAAGAGGAATTAGATGAGGAGACGCAAGAAGAGCTTTATCAAGGCTTGTATACACACTTTTATGATCCAACCCTCAATGACATCCATCCGCAGCCAACCGATCCAAAACATACGCTTGCCTTACAGACCTATCGATCCTTTCAATATGCATCCAAAGAAGCAACGACTGACCAAAAGGCACATATAAGCTTAATCCGCTTGCAACGCTTTCTCAATGGTAGAGATCGATACGATTCTTTGCGCACGTTTTATAATACGATTCGTAGACAAACTCACAATGAAGAGCTTAAACTTGATGATGACAATAAATTGTATCAGGAACTGCTTGCAAGCCTACTTTTGGAATGGGCCCATGAGAGTATTTCCAACTATTCATTTCCCCAAACTTTATATTGCGTGGCGTCTAATGGTGCCTTCAAAGACAAGAACAAAAATATTATTTTAGATAAACCCATTGTCTTGGAAGGTTATTCAAGCATCAAGCACCCCGAATTACAAAAGCTCATTCAAACAGGCAAAGTCTCCACAATCTATGAAATCCATACAAGACAAGCCATTCGTCTTTCTCAAGATTCTGAAAGCGGGGAAACCATGTGGCTTGTTGCCCCCATGTTTGAAAAGTTGGTTCCATCTGACAAAGACCATACGGATCAAAAATCCAAGCTTCGCTTTGTCCGCTTGATGGACCAAAAGCTCATGCCGTAAGCTTATAATTGCACCTTTTACACAATCACACGCCTCAAAAGATTGCTTGATATTCTAGCTTCATCTTTCTGAAATTACTTACTTATTTTCTATAACGCGCAAGTGTTACCGACAGCTTGTGGATAACGCAGGTTTTCCCCACCTTGTGGAAAGCGCCAAAGCGCGGTACGATACGCATCTATGAATAAATATTCATCCTTTATGCATATGGTTTTGATCGTGTTGGTTACGGTAACTTTGGGTTCAAAAGCGTACGCAAATCCACTTCTTACTCCCCTTGAAAAGGCCCTTCAAGATGGAGACCTACTCTTTGTGAACCTTGATTGCGGAAAGCTTTGTGACGCGATTGAGGACGTTACACTTCGACAGTTTCACACAAACGAACCCTCCTTGTCCCATGTTGCGATTTCTTTCTATGACAAGAAGATGAAATCTTGGTTTGTTTTTGAGGCCTGGGATGGTGTGGAAAAAACTCCGCTTTCTACCTTTTTGGACAGAACCAAAGCCACCAAGGAGACCCTTTGGGTTAAACGAGCAGCACTTAAAAAGCGCGAAACAAAACGAATCAAAAAGTGGATTGAAAACCGAGTAGGTGTTGCCTATGACGAAGCCTTTATACTCCACAACAATGCCTACTACTGTTCAGAACTTATTACCGACGCTTTTCAAGCAGTACAGAAGGAACCTATTTTTGGATATCTACCTATGTATTTTGGAGATGTTGGCAACCCCAAAGATAAAAGCGCATCCATTTGGATTGCCTACTTTAAGGAAAAGAATCTAAAGATTCCACAAAACGAGCCGGGCGCAAGCCCTTTAAGTCTGTTTCTAAATGCAGCGCTGGAAACTGTTCCGTATTAGAAAATTAGAAGTACGCGCCTACAAGAAGTGCAAAACGACTGGCATTGGTTGTGACACCAAGTGCATCAAAGTCTGAAATGGTATAATCAAGGGTCAAGCGGTATCGGTCATAGTCCGCAAATAGCGCTCCGCCATATTGCCAACCGGAGTCCAAGTCACCCAACGGCACATCAAAGTAAAATACTTTTGCCTGCAGGCCCACATCCCCTTTTTGCGAAAATCGCCACGCAACAACCTCCGTTTGGGCGCCAGCATTTCCAATATAATCAATATCATAGTTAAGATTTGCTCCACTTTGCTTTAAGAATGGAAGACCTCCAAAACCAACACGCGCAGCCAAGCTCCAGTTTTTGAAAAAGTATTTTCCGATAATGACATGCCCACCGTAGCTCCACTCATTTTGGCTTGAAGCAAAACCAGCCTGTGCGTTTGCATCAAAACGGTCATAATTGGCAAAGCCTTCTAACGTTACAAAAACCTGATTTGCATCTTCTAAAAAGGAGGTCCAACCCACACCCGCAGAAAAGGACGTTTTTGAGGCATGCACTTGATCTGCTTGACCTATGTCATCAAGTTGAGACAATCGGGTCCAAGATGGCCCTAACCAAACATACGGCGTTCCAGTATCTGTTTTTTTCCGTTCATCATAGGTGTGATCCTTCCACTTTGCATGATCAGGGACAGAAATATAAAAGTCTGATTCCTTTCGCGTTGATCTTGTCGAAGATGGTTTTTCTTGGGCTTTAGGTTTTTCCTGCACAACCTCTTTGGGTTCTTCTATTACAGGTTCCGTAACAAGCTCCTCTTGCTTTTCATCTTGACCTACTTGATCGAGATTTTCTTGCGTAAAGTCTATCGCCTCATCAGAAGCTACATTTTGCTCTACAGCCTCTTCACCTGCAATTGGCGCCTCTGCAGCTTGTGCCAAAACCATTGTATGCGAAGCATTCTCATCTGTAGGGTCTGTAAGCAATGTAATCTTTCCACTTGCATCAGGTACAATGCGAAACTCTACACGACGATTCTGGGCTCGACCCTCCTCTGTTGTGTTAGACACAGTTGGGGAAAATTCACCTTTGGATTGTACCAAAAACCGGTGGTGGTACAGATTTTTCTGTGAAAGGTAGGTCACCACTGAGAGTGCGCGCTTGTAAGAAAGCCGCAAGTTATCATCCGCATCGCCTTGATCATCTGTATGCCCTGTCACTTCAATGACAAAGTCTCCAAAAAGCTGTGCGAGCTTTGAGGAAATAAGATTGAGCTTTTCTCTGGATTCTTCATTCAAATCATTCTGATTGGATAAAAACAAAACTTGTTCAGATTCTAC
>JAGRAZ010000008.1:8074-37982 GCA_020434345.1 Bdellovibrionales bacterium | reverse complement strand
AGCATCCTGCAAGAAATAATGATAGAAATGTGCGAAGATATTTTTTCCAAGTCAAGATGTTCATGTCGAGGCCATCTTATGCAAGTCTTTCTTTATTTTCAATTTTATTTTTTTACGTATACTGGCCTTCACACGCTATGGTAGTTCTAACAATTGTAAAATATCTATGAATCAACCACAGGATGAAAAATTACCCATTCAAGTTGGCCCCTACACCCTAGTCTACAAACTTGGTGAAGGTGGCCTTGCCAACGTATTTCTGGGCCTTAAGAACCAACAAGGCTATGCGGTTAAAATGCTCAAAAAGGATCGATTGGACAACCAGAAGTCGATTCAAAATTTTATCCGTGAAGCCCGTATTGGCTCCAATATCAAACACCCTTCCTTCTCTAAAGTCGTAGATCACGGCAAGGTAGGCGATTATCATTTTCTGGTCATGGAATTGGTCTATGGGATCAATGTCTTTGATATGATCCAGTACTTCCAATCGTATGGGAAAAAAATACCCCTGTCGATTACGCTATACATTCTAAAAGGCGCATGCGAAGCCCTTCGTTATCTGCATGACAAAACCGTATTTCAATATTCTGATACGAAACTGTACCATGGTGATCTTTCTCCATCGAATCTGATGATCAATCAAGCAGGTTTTTTTAAATTGATGGATTTAGGAAGTTCAAATCAAGAAAGTACAATAAAAATTACAAAAAACCACTTTGGCAAGTTGCAGTTTTTGCCTCCCGAATTCTTTTTGGGCGTTAGTCCGAACCAAATGTTTGACGTCTACGCCATGGCCATTATTGCCTATCAAATGATCCATGGAGACCTACCGTTTAAAGCAATTTCAAAATCTGATCTTGTAGAAATTATCAAGAACGACCCCGTCCCCCTTCCTGATGATCCAGAACTCACCCCCAATGAAGAACAAGAAAAAGTTCTTAAACGCTTTTTTATCAAAGCACTTCATAAAGATCCGGCAAAACGTCATGCAAATATTAAAGAGTTTGAAAAAGATCTTTTTTTGATCAAATTTAATGAAAATGCAATTTCATCATTTCATGAAGCGAGCATGTTCCTCAAAAAACATTTTCAAAGCCAACTTAAACAGATCGATCAAACGTGGAACGATCAAATTAATTTTTTTAGCAAGTACCATCAGGAACATACCAAATCCAATGCACAGGTTGAATCCTTAATCCTTCCCTCAGATCGTCGAAAACATCCTCGCATTTTAATTGATGAAGATCAAAATGCTTTTATTGATGTTATCTATCAAAAGGAACAACTTCGCTTTGACATTGTTCAACTTGGACGAGGTGGTCTGCTTGCAAAATGGGATCAAGAAAATGCCCCTCAAGAAGGCGAACTTATAGAGCTCAAACTTGATTTCGGTGAGGAAGACCGCTTTAAAGTAAGGGCTGAGGTTAGGTATACGATCAAACAAAAACGTTTTCACTTTGTAGGATTTGAATTTACTGAAATTAGTGAAAAAAGAGTAAAGTTTTTGGATGAATTGGTTGCAGAAAAACAGTTTTTGGAAGATGAGCAAAAGGAAAAGCTTTACCACGCTGAAGGCATGCGCAACTTGCATATTTACTACCCATCCAAGGAAGTTTTACACAATGAGCTCAATGAAAATATTGCGCATAAGCGAGCTGTTGTTTTTAGCAACACTGAGTTTGAACACAACTCCAAAGTTCAACTTCACCTGCATGCACTGGGTACATTTCAATCAGCTGCGTTCTTGGGCACAGTGGTGATGTGTTCTAGACTTGGCGAAAACAAATATCAACTTGGCCTTCAGCTTGAATTGCATAAAGAAACATTTGACTATCTGCTTGAACTTTCTAAAAAATAATTATTACCGATCAATATCTAGATAATCCAAATCGTCTAATTGATGAGACTCATACTCTGGCGTTGGATCATGAAATAAAAATGATGGAATCATGGTATTAAAAATAGCATACAAAATCAATCCTCCAAAAATGGCCGGATCAATTGCAAATCGATCTCGCAAAATATTTGCAATAACCAATGTAAAAACCAATGTAGGTGTCATGGTCACGCTGATACGAATACTTCGATGAATTTTTTCCTTCATAACAACTCTTCGGTGCACCATAATTTGCAAAGCCCGAAGCGGAACAAAAACCAATAGCAACAAGCCCCCTAACACAATCGCATTTTTGGTAAAATCACCCTTTTGAACATTGAGTCCTGCGTAAAAAAAGTAAAATGGAACAAAAAAGCTAGAAAAAAACTCAACCGCATGAAGCATGTTTTCGGACGCAATAGAGGGAAGATTTTTACGAAAACGTTGTGCAGCCAAACCGACAATAAATGCACCCACCAAATAATACACGCCCAATTTTTTAGTCAAAAAAGCACAAACTGTGGCCGTTACAAGCAAAAATGCAAATTCAGACCGTGGCGCATACGGCACAACCCATTTGGAAAAAATCCAAAGCACAATGGGTAGACCCAAAATCATAACCAACAGAATACCCGTTGAAACACCAAATTCTTCTAAAGAAGAACTTTTAAGAACGACAAACAACACAATAAGGGCAAGGATTTCCGTTGCGATGGCCTTGGTCTTAATCCAAAATTTTTCATCTTGATCCATTTGCAGTGCATGGATCGAATCCAGAATAAATCCAGTAGAAGGTGTAAGGATTGCCAACCCTATCAAAAGCGCAGGGCGAAATTCTGTATCTCCGTAGTACCATAATAAGAAACCAAAACCCAAAAGGCTGATAAGTGCAAAAACCAGATGCTGGGTAATTACAGAGGTCTCATATCGAAAGGCCTTCAGGTCTGCTTCCAACCCGGCAAGCAAGAAAAGAGACACAATACCAAACATGGATAAAAGCGTAATGGTTTGATCTGCAACAAAAAGGTCATATTCCGTACATAAAACCCCAATGGCAAAGCTTGTAACCGCTGTAGGAATACGAAAACGTATTAAAATACGAGGTAAAACAAACAGCGCAAAGAGCAAAATGACGTATTGAAATTGAATAGATACCGTCATAAACCCTTTCCTTCTACCACGTGTTAGAACATACGCCTTTTAAAATTATACAAATAATCATAGAATTTTCTATAAATATTTTTTATATTAGCAGTGTATGGAATTTCACGACTTGGAAGTATTTGTTACTGTGGCCCGTGAAAAAAGCTTTTCAAAAGCGGCCAAAATCATGCTTCGAACACAACCTGCGATCAGCCTATCCATTCGACGACTTGAAGATGAATTTAATGAAAAGCTCTTTGATCGGTCCTCAAAAGAGCCTGTTCTGACCTATGAAGGTGAGGTTCTTTTTCAATACGCACAAAAACTACTCAATATGAAAGATGAGGTCTTTCAAGCCATCTCTGAAGTCCAAGAACTCCATCGAGGCCACCTTAAAATTGGTGCCAACGAAATCGGCGTACTCCCCCTTCTCGATCAAATTTCAAAGTTTAACCGCAACTACCCTAATATCTTTATTGAGGTCATGCGTATTCATTCAAGAGACATTCCTCGCATGCTAAGTAATCATGAGATTGATTTTGGTGTAACATCATTCAATAATCCCGATCCACAATTTGAATCTAAACTTTTGTACGATGATCGCATCTGTTGCGTTGTCTACCCGGAACATGAACTCACGCAACACAGCACAACCTTTTCTATCAAACGTTTGCGTAATGAACGATTTGCCGCCCATCAATCTAAGTCCTTTTATCGAAGCCAAGTTGAAAAATTATTTGAAAGATATCAAGTTCCACTTCATATTGAAATTGAGTTACCCAATATTGAGTCTATCAAAATTTATATTGAGAACAAAAATGCAATTGCAATACTCCCTCTCATTAGTGTCGCGAGAGAAATCAATCAAGGAACTTTGAAGGAAATTAAAATTAAAGAAATTGCCGAACTCCAACTTGAAAGAAAAATTCAATTGCTCTATCGAAAAAGTGAAAACTTATCCCACTCAGCCCGAGCCTTTATCAATACAGTAGATACAGAAATTCTCTAAGATTCAACAGTTGAAAGCATTTGAAGCGCTAGTTTCCTGCAATGCTTAATGTCTCCACCAAATCTTGACTGACTCTCTTGTATGGTAAATATCTTTTGTGTAACTGTATCCAGTGATGCACCGTTGATAACAAGGCTATACAAAGAAGGCAGTACATCCTCGAATGTTAATGATTCTTGGCTTGAATCATGCGCAAGACCTTCTTGTAAAATATTTTGTATGGCCTCAAAAATTCTGATTTCTTGTTCTTTCAATCGTATTAATCTCTTGTACGCGCCAATAATCGCAGAATTTCTAAGTATAACCAGACAAGCGTTACCAAAAGACCAAAACCACAATACCACTCCATATGTTTCTGAACACGGCCAGCATATTGCTCAATCATGTCAAAATCCAAAAGAAGATTAAATGCTGCAACACCAATAATCAAAATAGAAATCCCAATACCGAGAGGCGAGCTTGAATGTAAAAATGGAATCTGTGTACCAAAAAAAGCCAATCCAAGATTAACCAGATACATTAATGCAATCGCTCCTGTTGCTACCATGACAATCGATCGTAGTTTATCTGTTACACGTATGACTTTTCCTGCATACAGCGCAAGCATGACTGCAAAAACTGCAAACGTACCCATGACTGCCTGCAAAACCACGCCCGGGAAATATCGTTCCATAAATAAGGATATGCTTCCTAAGAAAAAGCCTTCAACAATCGCGTACAATGGTGCCAAAAATGCAGCATATTTTTTTAGAAAAATTGTGGCCATTGCAATACCAAAACCTGCAATGGCTGAAATCATCATATAGCGTTGTGCAAAGGCAATGGACATATCACCATGCGCAAGAATTTGGTTCCAACTGATCACAGCCCCTGCAACCAAAAGACCAAAAAGAATACCAGATTTTTGGATGGTCCCTGACACCGTCATGGTATCTTCTCCATACCCCACAGTTTCCTTTTGAAGTACTTGGGCATTCATTGCTGGATTAAATCGTCGCATCTTGTCATCTCCTTCTTCCGTTTGTAGATAGAAGTATAATCACGAATACCATAGATGCAAGAGGTATCGATCATTATAAAATAGGTGATTTTTTTGGTTGATTTTTAGTTTCAGGGGACTACGTTATGCCTATGTCTACACATACAAAGTTTGAAGAAACCTACGGTATCCAAGAAGCGGTCAACGTTCAAAATGCGCAGCAAGAAAAGTCAAACTCTCGCACCCCCTTACCCAAAAGAAATGCTCTAAAAACATTTGCACGTGTACTTATTGTTGCAGCACTACTAAGTGTTGCCATCCTCATCGGAGGTTTTTTCTCTTTTATAATTTTAGGTCTTATGATCGTTGGTACACTGATTTCTTTTGTCTTTTCCCTTTTTGGAGGAAAAAACCAAAGCGCATTCATTGTTCGACGTTATTGAATTTTTTGCTTTTCAGTTTGCAAGCTTTGATCATCTAAAGCAACATATCCAACTTCACCAGCCAAAAAACCTGAATGATCGATAAAATATTTTACGAAATCTTTGATTTGAGGCTTTTGTAAGGATTGATTGTTTACATAGATAAAAATTGGTCTTGCTAGCGGATGATAAGAACCATCTTTAATGGTTTCAGGCGAAGGTGAAACTGGCCCTTTTCCATCATCAATGGCGATAAGTTTTAATTTATCCTTATTCTCTAGGTAGTAGGCAAATCCAAAAAAGCCCATCGCATATTCATCACCCTCTACACCTCGTACGAGAACATCATCGTTTTCGCTCGCTGTAAAATCAGGACGAATTGCACCAACTTTGCCCAAAACTTCTTCTGTAAAATAATCAAAAGTACCAGAATCTGTGCCTGGACCATAAAGTACAATTGTTTCATTTGGCCACTCTGCACGAACATCTTTCCATGTTTTAACTGTGCTTCCTGCTTTCCAAATATTTTTAAGCTCTTCTACAGTTAAAGAAGATGCAAATGAATTTTTTGGGTTCACCACAACAGAAATGCCATCAAAAGCAATTTTCAGTTCAGTGTACGCAATGTTATTTTGCAGCGCTTGTTCCTTTTCTGTATCTTTAATGGTTCGTGAAGCGCCTGTGATATCGATTTCTTGCGCAACAAACTTCTTCATACCACCACCGGTACCAGACACACCTACCGTAATCCGTACATTCTGGTGCTCAGCTTGGTATTCTTCTACCACTGCTTCTGTAAGGGGATAAACCGTGCTTGATCCATCAATTTTAATGGTTTGAATTTCTTGATTTTGATTCTCTTGAACAGACGTTTGTGACCCTGCTTGTTCCTTTTGCGTACAAGCACTAAACATCAACAATACAAAAAACAATGTAATTTTTTTCATCTGCATTTCCTTCATTTCAATAAAAATATGTATGAAACATCCCCCAAATCGAGAGTTTCGAGGATTCTATATCATCGAACCACGTAATCAAAATGTTAAATTTGTGTTAATTTTGATTCTAAATCATTGGTCTGACAAGCATTTTTCCGATACAAGCATAGCTACTCGCATGAACCAAGCAGCCAACCAAAAGAAATTTGGAACCATACAAGGCGTTTTCATTCCAAGCATTTTAACGATTTTTGGCGTCATCATGTACCTTCGAATGGGATGGATGGTCTCCCAAGTCAATCTTATTGGATCCATTGTTATCATCACTCTGTCTTCGCTCATTACATTTTTAACAGGGTTATCCATAGCTGCAACTGCAACGAATATGAAAGTTGGCGCAGGTGGTGCGTACTACATGATTTCTAGATCATTCGGCATTGAAACGGGTGCTGCAATTGGCATTCCACTTTTTTTTGCACAATCACTCGGAATTGCTTTTTACATCACAGGATTTTCAGAATCACTTGCACACTACATCCCATTTGCAACCCCAACACTCATTGGTGCCATTGCACTCACTGCTTTGTTTATCCTGACCTATTACTCAACTGATCTAACACTAAAAATACAATTTTTTATTTTTGGTTTAATCGTATTGTCCTTGGTTTCTTTCTTTCTTGGTTCGTCCGAACATTTATCAGCTCCACAAGATATCGTGATTTCAAAAACAGGGTTTTGGACCGTTTTTGCTGTTATCTTCCCAGCTGTAACAGGCATTGAAGCAGGCCTAGCCATGTCTGGTGATTTAAAAAATCCAGCTCGATCTCTACCGATTGGAACCATTGCGGCAGTTATAACAGGATACATCGTGTACCTTATTATACCGATCTACCTTTACTATCGTATCTCTCAAGAACATCTTGCATCCAATTATTTCATCATGAAAGATTATGCTGCAGTTGGTTCATTGGTTGTGCTTGGTCTTTGGGGATCCACACTATCAAGTGCAGTAGGCGCACTTCTTGGTGGACCAAGAACATTGCAGGCACTCGCCAAAGATCGTGTTCTATTTTCATATTTCTCTTCTGTAACAGGCCCCAATGCTTCGCCACGAAGAGCAACTGTTGCTTCTTATTTTGTTGCGCTGTTTACCATTTTAATAGGTGATTTAAACACCATCGCATCAATTCTATCCATGTTCTTTTTAACATCCTATGGCTTGATTAATTTGGCTTCTTTTTCTGAAAATTTCATGAAAAACCCATCATGGCGTCCGAATTTTAAAATCCACTGGATCTTTTCACTCATTGGTAGTCTTTTCTGTTTTATTGTCATGCTTCTGATTGATGCAGCATCTGCACTTGTTGCATTTGGTTTTGTAATTTTGATCTACATTTGGACCAAAAAAAGAAATCTAGGCAAACATTGGTCAGACATTCGTAGAGGCATGCTTGTCAATATGGCTCGCGATATTATCTATCGTCTTTCTGAGCGTGAAACAGATGCAAGATCATGGCGCCCTAATATTGTTGTATTTAGTGGTTCACCCAATCAACGTTTTCCTCTTATTCATTTTGGCGAGTCACTAAGTAGTGGCTTGAGTTTTCTCACAGTCTGTTCAATCCTTTCAAAAGAACATCGAGATTTTGAACGAAAAAAAAGCATTCAAGATTCCATCAAACAGTTCATTAAGAAGAAAAATATTCACGCACTTACTGAAGTTCATTTTGCCAACACACCGTATGAAGGTGCTGTTGCATTTGCAGAAAACTATGGTCTGGGTGGTTTAAAACCAAATCTTTTAATTTTTGGACAGTCCGCCAATGAAGAAAATCATCCACAATTTGCTGGCATGTTAAAAGAGCTTCATAGTTATAAACGAAATGTTATCATTCTTCGAAATCATAACAGAGGTGAAGACGAAACCCTTCCCGTTCATAGCAATGAAATTCATGTATGGTGGGGACGTCAGACGCAAAATGCAAACCTCATGCTAGCGTTAGCTTTTTTACTTTCCCAAAATCCAGAAAGAAGAAAATCTTCAATTTTTCTTAAATCTGTTATCTCTGATCATGAAGAAAAGGAAAAAGCTCTCAAAGAAATGAGTATATTGTTAGATAACGCAAGAATCCCGATTCGTACTGAAGTTATCCAACTTAACCAAGGACAAACCTTTTTTTCAACAGCACAAAGAGAATCCCAACAAGCGGACTTAATGTTTATGGGTATTCGAGCACCACGTGAAGATGAATCAGTCGAAAGCTATGCACAATATTATGGAAAATTACTAGAGCTAACTTCTCATTTTCCACCAACAGCAATGGTCATGGCCTCTGAAGAAATACCATTTAAAGAGATCTTTGAATCTCATTAAAAAATTAAAACTTCACAAAATAGTATTAAGTCCTAATACAAATTGATTTGTGTGATCAAATGACCAATCAATGCTTGATGATTTTCGATATGTTTTTGTATAGCAAAACGGTTTTCTGCATCTACTTCATTGCTATGCTGCATTTTCAGGTTTTCGAGTTCCTTTGAAAGTTGTTGCACTTGTTCTATCATGTGCGCTCTTTGTTCTTTACTCGGTTTAATTTTTTCCTTTTCTTCAGGCAAGGTGCCTAAAAACACTTCGTTTTTGACTTGATGTAGAAAGTACTCAAATCCGCTATATGATGTGCCGATGGGTCCATAGTGGCGCAGGAACAATTTTCCTCCACGTGAGATCCATTGATTCACTTTTCTTACCAATGAAGTTTGAATATCAACTCTCTGTACAGATGTTGAAGTATCAGAAAAATCCTGAAAATCACTAAACACATAAACAACATCATAATGGTTTGTTATTCCAAATTGTGTTCCAAAAAGGTCTTGTGGTCTTGAAACTTTTGTCTTTTTTAGACTTTTCTTTACAAAATCCCACTGACTTTCAAATTCCGATAAAATATCTTGTGCACTTACCTGATCAAACCATATCGATGCAGTCGTCTGATTGTTATATAAATAGATGCCAAAATTAGGTTCTTCAGATTGAATACGTGACAATTCCTCTAAAAATGTTTTCTTTAAGTAGGATTCACAATATGCGCCTAAACATCTTGAGTTCTCAACAGAATCAGATACATCCAAAACAAATAACACTTTTTTATCTTGATGCTTCTCGATATCACCAAACAGACCTTCAAATTGCATTTTCACCGCTTGTTCATCTGAGTTGAGAGAACTAAAATCATAAGCATCTCTATCTTCAACATCTTTTGGCAGCGCACATGTGAAGTATGTTAAAAATCGATTTGAATAATCTGTACCAACACCAACAGTATAGTCTGAAGCAAAGCCAAACAACTCTTTGCAATATCCATCTAAATGGTTGAAATCTAGATTTGTACTCAAAATGGGGTACAACTCGATTGTAGTAGAATGAGCCCTGCCCTTGATCGCATGCAACATCACCGTTCGCAAATTGGGTTTTTTCAATCCATACACTTCTACTTTAAAAAAATCTGAATGCGACGCAACTGGACTTGCAAGTTGTACATTAATATTGGTTTCACAGGACTCTAAATTCTTCCAACCTGCTTCAATTTTTTGTTGTAAATAGGCTGGAATTATCGCAAGTGAAAAATTTGCTTCAAAACCGGGACGACAAAATGCGTGTCTATCATTGGCATAAACAAATGAAGTGTGCACAAACCCCATTCCAAAAAGTGCAAGCCAATACCAACGTTGTATACCCATATAGTCAAGCTTCTTATCATGACGCAAAGATAAAATTCAAGACCTGACTGTTTTCTTTTCTTTTCACAAGCGTTAAGGAGCATGATACAGCTAACCATATGATTTTATGGACACAATTTCTTATTCTTGTTGTGATCATCAGTGTGGCTGGCTATTTTCTTTCTGTGTATGGAGACCAAGTCGCTGAATTAAGTGGTCTTGGAAAATCATGGATTGGAGCCACTCTCATTGCCATGGTTACAAGCCTTCCTGAGCTGGGTTCTGGTATAAGCGCTGTAACAATTGCAAATGCTCCTGACCTTGCTGTTGCAGATATATTTGGAAGTTGCGCTTTCAATTTAAGCATTTTGTTTATGATTGATATTTTAAGTCGTAAGAAATCCATGTTTGATGCTGCCAATGAAAGTCACATCATCACTTCCATTATGGGCCTTACCCTCATTGGACTTGCATGTTTTGCACTCATCCTAAACATCATTGGAATTGATATAACGCTAGGTCATATTGGACTTTCATCTTGTTTATTAATGATAACTTATTTTGTTTTCATGAAAATTTTATATACAGCTGAAACCAGTCAGTACGATCCAAATCACCGAAGAGATTCAAAAAAACTTTCAAGGGCAATCATAAAATTTACTTGTAGCGCTCTTGTAGTCATTGGATGTGGGTTGTATTTGCCTGTTTTGGGAAATAAAATCGTCATTGCAATGGATTGGAATCAAGCCTTTTTTGGAACGTTATTTCTAGCCTTTGCCACTTCACTTCCTGAAATGATTGTAACAATATCAGCTTTTAGCATTGGCTCAATTGACTTAGCAATTGGCAATGTTCTTGGAAGTAATTTATTTAATATTGCAATTTTATTTATAGATGACGTTTTCTATAAGATTGGCCCTATTTTTTCACAAGTGAATCCAATTCATTCAATTACGGGACTTTTGGCCATACTTATGACATCCATGGCGCTTTTAGGATTTGTACTTAAACCCAAAAAGCAAATTTTAATGTATATGAGTTGGCCTACGCTCATTATCGCTGTCTGCTATGGTTTTGTCATGATCATTCTCTATCATGCGGGGTAAATCTTTACATATGAGAGCTAGATCAATTTTTATAACTACGATACAAGCTAGCACAGCCTGCATGAAAGCATTCATTTTAACAATTTTTATTTCTTTATCCTTGTCCTACAGCGGATGGGCACAAACTTGCCAATTCAATGAAGTATTTGTCTATCAAAGTGCTATTGAAAAGAGCGATGAACTTAAAATTGCCAAACTTCAACAAAAAGAATTTGAAACCAATAAAGGCCAATTAGATGCGATGTATGATGGTCAGCTTGATGCCCGTATCTCTCATCAAATAGATAAAAGTGACAGAGTCATTAGTGTTTTTGGAACGCGTACGGATACAACACAATTTCAAACACAGTATTCAAAATACTTTGATCTTGGTCTATCTTTGCAAACAGGCTTTCGTCAAACACGAGAGAAAACAAATGGCCCCTTTGCCACCATTAATCCAGCATTTAATTCAATCTGGTTTGGACAATTAAATATCCCCTTACTTCAATCTCTTGAACGCAATAATGACATTTTAAGAAACAGCTATACTGTTGCGATTGATGGCGTAAGTCTAGAGACGCACTATGCGCAAATGCAAATTGGTTTTCAAGCACTACAAACATATATGCTTTGGCTTCAAGCCAAAAAAGAAATTGAATTGGCAGAGCAAGCTTTAGATCGCGCCCAAAAGTATGACCAAACAACACAAAGGCTTTACAAAAATGGGTTGGTTGAAAAATCTAGCTACTTTGCTGCACAATCAAATGTTTCAATGAGAAAGGAGGATGTTTTAGCAACACGCAATAGGTTTGAGACGATTGATAGAGATCTAAAGCACCTGCTTAAAGTTGATTTTCAAACAGAATGTTCAAATGAAGACATTCACCAAGCATCGAACTTTACAAAAGATCAATATCTAGAATATGCAAATCGAAGACTTGACATTCAAGCACTGGATAAAAAAATTGAGTCTGCTGAAATCGAACTTTCAGCCTATCGCAAAGAACTCCTTCCCAATCTAGAAGCTTTTACAAGGCTTGAAGTCAATAACGTAGATGGAAGCCTTGGTGATGCATTTGGAAGCTCGCTATCTACAGATCATACCAACTGGTCAGTAGGCGGACAATTTTCTATGCCTTTTGGAAAAAGCTTAGCAAAAACAAAAGTAGAACGTGGAAAAATTCAAATTGAAACACTTTCTCTTGAAAAAGATAAAACCAAACGCGAGATCAAGCGAGACATTTTAAACGCTTGGAATGATTGGGACATGCTAAATCAACGAATCACACAAATGAATCAAACAGTCACATTTGAGGATCAAAAAATTAAATCTACAAAAAAGGAATATGATTTAGGCCGCGAATCATTTTTAACACTTTTGATTTTTGAACAAGATTTTGTGCAGATCAAAAGAAAACTTCTAGCACTTGAAACAGAGCAAAGAGTGCAAAAACTTCTTTTAGCACTCTTAAGTGGAATTGAACCCATACAAGAAAGACCCTAAATGTTTTTATCAAAGCTTCCAGAACACGGTGTCAACAATAAGCTTCTTGTAAACCTAATATCTGCGCTACTTGTTCTTGCAGGAATACTGACCGTTGCTTCTACCCAAAGAGAAGCATTTCCAAATGTTTCCTTTGATACTGTCATGATTCAAACCAATTATCCGGGAGCAACTCCAAAAGAAATTGAAACGTTGATCACAAACAAGATTGAAGATGAGTTAGAAACGGTTAATGATATTAAGGATATTACAAGCGTTTCTGCTGAAGGATACAGCTTGATCACTGTTGTATTTGAAGCCGACGTAAAAAATACTGATAAACTTATCAATGATATTCAACAAGCTGTTGATCGAGTGGATGATTTTCCATCTGACTTAGAAAAACCACCATTTGTACGTGAAATGAACACCAAAGACTCCCCTGTTATTGAGGTCGCATTATCAGGAAATCTTACAAGAAAAGAACTGCAAGAATATGGAAAGTCACTAGAGCTTCAGTTACAAGACATACCTCAAGTTTCCAAGGTAGCCAGATCAGGTTGGAAGGATGAACAAGTATGGGTTGAAGCAGATGCTAAAAAGTTAGAAAAGTTTAAGGTTTCTCTAGATCAAATTTCAGATGCACTTCGTCTTCGAAATATCAACCTTCCAGGCGGCAATCTCAAAAGCAATCATAAGGAATTTTTGGTTCGAACAGATGCTGAATTTAAAACACTGGATGAAATCAAAGAAATCGTTATTCGAGCCAATCAAACTGGTCAAGTTGTTAGAATCAAAGATGTAGCAACTGTACAATATGGATTTGACGATTCAAGTTCAAGCGTTGAACTAAGACCCAACGGCGCAGAAGGCTTTACTTTAACCGTTATTAAAAAAGAGTCCGCAGATATCATTAAGCTTGTCGATCGCATTGAAGATGTCATTGATAATTTTCAAAAAATTGCACCTGATACTTTACATATTACCCTTATCAACGACGTATCGTTTTGGGTCAAACGTCGTCTAGGCATACTACTTAAAAACGGTGCAGTTGGTCTTCTTTTTGTACTCATTTCGCTCATTATTTTCTTAAGTCCACCCGTTGCATTTTGGACTGCAGTGGGTTTACCGGTTGCATCAGCGCTTGGTATTTGGGCCATGAGCTATTTTGGCATTAATGTTCATTTGATCTCTATGTTTGCGCTCATCATGGTCATGGGTATGCTTGTAGATGATGCAATTATCGTTGCTGAAAATGTATATAGAAAAATGGAAGAAGGCATGTCTCCTAAAGAAGCTGCGATTGTGGGGACAAGAGAAGTTATTAAACCTGTATCAACAGCTATTCTGACTTCTGTTTTGGTCTTTGTGCCGCTGGCTTTCATGACAGGTATTTTTGGAAAGTTTGTTTTTGCAATTCCTATTGTTGTAATTCTCATGCTCATGGCTTCTTGGATCGAATCCATGTGGATTTTGCCCACACATTTGGCTGAATTTGAAAAAGTTACGAAATTTTTTCTTGAAAGAGATAAAAAGAGAAGAGCCAACAACAAGTCGAGTCTTATTGAAGTTCTTAAAAAACGTTATGGAAAATTTCTACAAAGAATTTTGCCATATCATACAATGATCGCACAGATCTTTTATGTCCTAATTATTGCGGCCATTTATATCGGCATTAAAACTACACCTGTAAATTTATTTCCGGGTAAAGGTATTGAAATTTTCTTTGTGCGTGGAGAGTGTGAACTGGGCACTCCACTTTCAGCAACAAAGGAAAGGCTTATACAGCTCGAAAAGTACGTTAAGGAAATTCCCAGTAGTGAACTAAAAGACTTTATTACAATCATTGGAAAAATGGAAAATGAACCCAACGATCCATTTGCAATTCGCAACACACATGTAGGACAAATCGCTGTCTATCTAACACCTGATCAAAAGCGCGATCGAAGTGCGAAAGAAATTATGGATGAACTTCGAGATAAAATTAAGCATGTTGAAGGTTTTAAACGTGTTTGGCTTGATGAAGTCAATCCCGGACCGCCACAAGGAAAACCTGTTGCGATTCGTGTTCGTGGAGATGACCTTGAAACAATTTATGACATTTCTAAACAAGTTGAAGAGAAAGTTCGCAGCCTTCCCGGTGTAATTGATATTCGAAATGATTATGAGCAAGGAAAAGACGAAATCGTTGTAAAAGTAAATGAATCAATGGTTGCACAGGCGTCACTTCACGCAACTCAAATTGCAAGAATTGTACGAACAAGCTTTGAAGGTGAAATTGCCACCGAAATTCGTGAAGGTGATGAAGATATTAATGTAATTGTTCGCTTGAATGAAAAAGACAGGTCAAATCAAGATATTTTTAAAAAGCTATACGTACAAAATCCTGCACAAAGAATGATTCCAATTCAAAACACAGTTATGATTCAAGCGCGACAAGGCATTAATTCGATTAAACATTTTGATGGAAAAAGAACAATCTCAGTCACAGCTGACCTTGAAGAAGACAAAACGTCATCTTTAGAGGTTAACACCGCACTAGAAAAACCGCTTTCAGAAATTACACAAAACTATCCCGGATACTCTATTCGGTATGGTGGAGAATATGAAGATACGCAGGAATCGTTGAACAGCCTCATAAAGGCATTTGTAATTGCGATTTTCTTTATATTTGTTGTTTTGGCATCAGCCTTTAATTCTATGGGACAGCCCTTTCTCATTATGCTTGCAATCCCTTTTTCGCTTTTTTCAGCAATATATGCGCTTAAATTCCATGGAGAACCTTTTAGCTTTTTAGCCATCTTGGGGATGATTGGGTTATCGGGCGTATCTGTTAACGACTCAATTGTTTTGATCGATTTTATGAACCAGAAGGTAGAGGAAGGAAAAGATCATATCGCAAGTGTTATAGAAGCATGTCAAACAAGACTTCGTCCTGTTATTTTAACTTCAATTACAACTGTTGTTGGTTTAGCACCTGTTGCGTACGGCATTGGTGGAAGTGATCCTTTTTTAAAACCCATGGCACTTGCAATGGCATGGGGTCTTGCGCTGGGCACTATATTGATCCTCTTTTTAATCCCCAATGCATATCTATCCGTTAAAAAACACCCTTTTGCATCTGTTGCCACACTCTTTTCACCTCTTGTTGGCATAGGTATTTTTCAAAGTCTTTCAGCGCCCATCCCAGTTTCTGGCACAATAGCGCTAGCAGTTACATTTGCCATTCCGTATCTGGCCTATTTGATAAGAAAAATGGTGCAAAATTTCATTTACTTTACTCTTCAAATCAATTGGAAGCATCCCAAAAATTTTGCTGAAGTTCTTACGATAGGTATACTGGCCTTGATTATTGGGTTGATTTTGTTTTCTTTTTTACGAATATTTTTGGGATTTATCGTAAATTAATTTGATTTGTAGAATAGAAACTACTATTTAGGATTCGCACGTGAATGAGTTTATCACAAATTTTTTAATTGCCTTTATCCCTATCTTTGTTGCCATTGATGCTGTAGGCCTTTTCCCCGTCTACATCAGCATGACAGATAATTTGCCCGAAAACACAAAGAATTCAATCCTTGTCAAAGCGATGATTACAGCAAGTCTGATTGGTTTGTGTTTTTTATTTCTTGGAAAAAGTATTTTTGGCTTCTTAGGCATTCAAATATCGGATTTTAAAATTGCTGGTGGATTGATATTGCTCATTCTAAGTATTCACGATTTGGTTTTTTCAATATCCAAACGTAAAGAGAAATACACCGACAGCGTTGGCATTGTACCTCTTGGCATGCCTTTGGTTATGGGCCCCGGAACAATGAGTTCTATGTTTGTACTTGTAGATAAAGTTGGCATCCCTATTACATTTTTATCGCTTGCTGTGAATCTAGGAATTACGGCTGTACTTTTTTATTACTCAAAGCATATGATTAAAGTCATTGGCAAGGGAGGCGCTGAAGGTGTTTCTAAAATTGCAAACCTTCTTCTTGCTTCAATTGCAGTCATGATTATACGTACAGGCATTATTGAAGCCATCCAAAAAGCCAACCTCTAGGGCCTGTAAATCAAATATTCATTCAATCTTGTAAGTAATACAAAAAATAGGATACGATACGCACCATGAGGAGAGAATTCATAGCAAGCATTTTTGTGATTCTGCTGCTAACCATTATTGGCGCTCTTGCGCATATACCCGGATGGAAATACTTATTTATACTGTACCCCTTTTTATTTCTAGGCCTCTATGACATTTTACAAAAAAAACGTACAATTCTACGAAACTTTCCACTCATTGGTCATTTTCGATATTTATTTGAACTTATTCGTCCTGAAATTAATCAATACTTTATTGAATCCAATACCGATGGAAGACCTCTCAACCGTGAGCAGCGTTCAGTCATTTATCAACGTGCAAAAAAACAACTTGATACACTCCCATTTGGAACACAAAGAGACGTTTATGAAGTTGGACACGAATGGGTAAACCACTCTTTAGCTCCCAAAAAGGTTGAACTTAGCAGTATGCGGGTTCCAATCGGTCAATATTCAGCAAAAAAAGTATATCATGCCAGTATTTTGAATATATCTGCCATGAGCTATGGATCACTTTCAAAAAACGCTGTTGAGTCATTGAATTGGGGCGCAAAAATTGGAAATTTTGCCCACAATACCGGTGAAGGAGGTCTTTCTCCCTATCATTTGAAACATGGTGGAGATCTTATTTGGCAAATTGGAACGGGTTATTTTAGCGCGAGAACCTCAGATGGAAAATTTGATGAGGGTTTGTACAGAGAAAATAGCCAACGTGAACAAGTCAAAATGATAGAGTTGAAGCTATCTCAAGGTGCAAAGCCCGGCCATGGCGGCATTTTACCTGCTGCAAAAGTGACTGCAGAAATTGCAAAAATAAGAAACGTTCCTATGGGCCAAGATGTAATATCACCCCCTGCACATACAACATTTCATAACCCGATTGGCCTTTTGGAATTCATAGCCAAGCTTCGTGATCTTTCAGGTGGAAAACCTACAGGGTTTAAACTTTGCATTGGTCGCAGAAGAGAATTTTATTCTATCTGTAAAGCCATGATTCAAACAGGTATCTTGCCTGATTTTATTGCTGTAGACGGTGGTGAAGGCGGAACAGGTGCTGCACCTTTAGAGTTTTCAAACTCAATTGGATCTCCCCTCTTTGAAGGTTTGATTTTTGTCGATAACGCACTTCGCGGTTCAGGCGTTCGAGATAAAATTAAAATTATTTCGAGTGGGAAAGCCATTACTGGTTTTGACATTGTAAAGCATTTGGGTCTTGGATCAGATTTATGCAATAGCGCGCGAGCAATGATGATCTCAATAGGATGCATTCAAGCCCTTCGCTGTAATACAAATAAATGTCCAACAGGTGTTGCGACAAACGATCCGGAATTGGTCCGTGGGTTGGATGTCGGAAACAAAAAAGATCGCGTTGCCTCTTATCACTTTGAGACTGTTGAAAGCGCTGCAGAAATTATTGGCGCCATTGGACTTACAGGGCCAGAAAAAGTTCGCCCTTATCACATCATGAGAAGAGTTCGTCCGTCTGTTGTGAAGGATTATTCAGAGCTTTTTCCCAAGATGGAGCACGAACAACTTATTCATGATCGCGATATCCCTCCGAAAGATCGCATACTGTGGAATTTGGCAAGCGCTGACAAGTTTGCCTAACACGAGAATTCTATGTTTACGAATTGCTTGAATTTGATATGGTAGATAGTGGAGGTATCACAATGACAAATGATGCATTTAAAGATCGAGGCCGTGCTTTTGAAACACACTACTTCAACAAACTTTCTGATGAAAAAGCAAAGGCACTCAAAGAAAAATTACAGAGAAATCATGATTTACAAGAGCTCCAAAAAGACACAGGCATAACAGATACTAGATTACTACAAGCAGTTCTTGATCATGGAATTTCTGCTTCTGAACTTACCTCTCTGACTCTTTTTCCAGTGGCCTATGTTGCTTGGGCTGATGGAAAAATTGATGAAAAGGAAAGAAATGCTGTTTTTAAAGCCTGTAAAGAATTTGGAATATCTCAAAATACAGCGACCATGGATTTAATGGAATCTTGGTTGGAACATCCAGTTGAAGAGGAAATGCTTACTTTATGGTCCTCGTGGATTCAAGAAGCACTGAAGCATATGGAACCAGAACATGCAAAAGGCTTTGCGATGAACATCAAAAACAAAGCACATGCAGTTGCAACCTCCAGCCGTTCATTTTTAGGTTTAGGTGCTCAAATTTCTCACAAAGAGAAAGAAGCACTCGATCATATCAGTTCAATTTTACATTTATAAAAGGAGCATACAATGGCAAATACACTATTAATTGAAGATTTGGTAACAGGATCAGGCGAAGAAGTCGTTCATAACACGAATGTTTCTGTTCATTACACGGGCTGGCTTGAAAACGGCACGAAATTCGATTCTTCTAAAGATCGAGGACGCCCTTTTGAATTTGTTGTGGGACAAGGCATGGTCATTCAAGGATGGGACAAAGGTTTATTAGGCATGAAAGTTGGCGGCAAACGAAAGCTTACCATCCCATCGCACATGGGTTATGGAGAACGTGGTGCAGGAGGTGTAATTCCACCGAATGCAACGTTGATATTTGAAATTGATCTTCTGAGCGTTTGATTGCAACAACTTCAGCTCCTTTTTCAAAACATTCATAGGGTTGTTACAAATTATGTAAATCAACCCTATAAACCCCTTTTTATTCCATCAAGTGTCCATATCAATTTAACGCAAAAGCGCTTTGATTTAACATTTGAAATTCAAAAACAAGACACGGTTGCGTACGTACAGAATGGTACTCATGTACATTTTTATGGCCCTGTTCATATTCGGGCTCACCTTGCAAAAGCCATGAGACAGTTTTTTATTGAGCATGCAAAAGTCCATATGACACCTTTAGTAGACCGTCACGCTCAGCACATGAAACTCTTTTATAAAAACTTACGATATAAAAATCAAAAATCGCTTTGGGGAAGTTGTTCAGATCTAGGAAATGTTAACCTCAACATACGAATGATGTTTTTGCCTCAAGAGTTGTGTGAATATGTAATTATTCATGAGTTATGTCATCTACGACATTTGAACCATTCTAAATCATTTTGGAAATTGGTAAGTCAATATTGCAAAGACTACCATAAGTTTGAAAAGGAACTTCTTCTTGCAGACAAGTACATACCAAAATGGATTTTTAGACTTTAAGCACCAAAGGAACGTAAAGAATTAAAGGTATAAATTCCCGTATTGTGTCCATCATTCCATGAAATCTGTAATCCGTATTTACCAACAGGACGAAAACCAACAGGCTCAATACCCTGTTTGATATCTTTTGCTTCGATCATACGTTTGCCGGTTGCTTCATTGACACAGTTTGCACATGGACAGGCAAGACGAAGATCAAAGAATGGGATTTCACTCACTGAACCATCTTTCCACATTAGAAGAACATGTTTTTCATCAGAAGAAATTTGGGTTGGAGATTCAGTTGCCTCTGTAGTTCTTGCTTCAATCTCTTGAAGTTGTGCAACCATTTTGGAAGAAATATCAGAAAAAATAGTTGCAACAGGTCCACTTGCAAGTGAAATGGGTTGACCTTGATCGCCTGCAATGGCAACGGATGGATCAAGAGGAATTGAACCCAAATAATGAATACCCAATTCATTTGCTTTTGCTTTTACAACACCTTGAGGGAAAACTGGTGTCTCTTGATGGCAGTGTGTACAAATTACGCCACTCATATTTTCAACAATCCCTAAAATAGGCACTCTCACTTCATCAAACATTTTGATACCTCGAAGTGCAACTTCAACAGCAACTTCTTGTGGTGTACTGACAACAATGGCCCCTTGAAGAGAAATCGATTGTGTTAGTGTCAACTGCACGTCCCCTGTTCCGGGCGGTAAATCAATAATCAAATAATCAAGCTGACCCCAAGCTACTTGTCCTAAAAACTGTTGAATCAAACGGGTTGCCATGGGTCCACGCCAGATGACAGGCGTATCTTCATCAGTCAATAGCGCCATCGACATCCATTTCACACCGTATTTTTCAACAGGTATGAGTTGATTGTCTTTTTGCAAAACTTCCGCATCCTTACCCCCCATCATTTTAGAGATTGAAGGTCCATAGACATCTGCATCCATCAATCCTACTCGAAAGCCTTGCTTGGCTAGTGTGACGGCCAAATTGCTTGCAACTGTTGACTTACCTACCCCACCCTTACCGCTTGAAACTGCAATGATGGAATGAACATGTTTAAGGTTTGCAATTAATGGATTTTCGGTCAGCGCTGCTTTTTGTTTTGGGCTGTGCGCATGGGGTAATTGTGTGCTCATGATGTGTGGATGTACGCTACTTTGCCTTGTTTGGCAATGAGCGTTTTTTTCGATAGCTTTGGCATGGATCATATTCCTACCAGACTCCATTCGCTAAGGCTCACAGTCGTCTGTACGGAACATGATCCATGCTTCTATACTGATGCTTCTCTCTTGAAGAGATACACCATGCTTATCCAGTACAAAATTCAAAAGCATGAGGGAGAAGTGAGTAAAAATGTCAAATTGCAGAATGCAATTTGTCCTTATCCCCCCTTTCTCCTACCTACACCTTTCAAAGTGTATGAAATTGTTTCTTAGAAGTTACATTCATACAACAAACTTTTTACTGTATGACATGACGATAGAGTTGTTTATTCCCAGAGGAGAACTCAAGCGGACTGAAAGCCGTTAGGCTTGAGGGAGCCATTCGACGGAGGGAATGAACAACTTTTTAAATTCCTTGTTTTTCAACATACAGGCTGTTTTGGTAGGAAGGTACCTGTGATCAATTAATCTGCCGTAAGAAAATATATGGCATCATTGCTTATTTTTATTCTTCTTGGCTATACATAAGTTTATTTTGAAAATCACTCGCACAACCTCCATCATAGAATTTTTTTACCAGCGTATCCGCTTTGATACTAGACGCACTTGATCGCAAAATAGACAACATGGATGGATCACGAACACGGCTTAATGCCACATAGGCGTGTCCGGGCTCCCAAAGTGCATGAAGATCAACAACCAATTGATCCAGCGTCAGTCCTTGTGCTTTATGAACAGTTGTTGCCCATGCAAGCTGTAAAGGAAAATTGGTCGCAGTGGCTTGAGGCTTGCCATCGCCATCTAACCATGAAAAAGACATTTTTTCAAAATCAAAGAGACGTCCTTTTATATCTACTACAATTTTGTCTTCTGAAATTCCTGCAACAACACCGATACTTCCATTTACATAACGCAAAAGTGGGTCATTGATTCGAACCATAACACGTGCACCCAAACAAACTTGTAAAACTTCAGCTACAGGTGCATTTTTCTTTAGTGCTTCTTGGTACATTTCGCTACCTGTATACTTTGTTTCAAACGTATAAAGTTTTTGTTCAAGCTTAGAAAGTTTGATGGCATTATGATCATCGGCCATAGTACGTCTAGGATAAAGATGTGTTGCATGATCAAGCGGCTCATCAATCATTCGCGCAAAAATGAAGTCCTGTACCTCATCATCAACACATCCAAGACGAACTTTTTCTAAAACAGATAAAAATACTGGGGATTCGGTTCGTTGCTGATCAGTAAGAATCAGTGGAACAAAACCTGTTCTTTCCCATGTAGGAGCTAAAAAAGCCCAAGGTCTTTGTGACGCATGCGAAACTGGAGGCAACTGTGCAAAATCACCCACAGCAATGACACGCAAACCACCCCAAGGCTCATTCGATTCTCGAACAGCTTGTGCTATCAAATCAGCACATTCAAGTGCCATGGAAGGAAGCATAGAAATTTCATCTACAATAATAGTTTGTGCATTTCGTAATCGATACCGAACTTGTCTGTTTTGAAGCGCGCGGGCAACAATCGCTTCAAGCGCACCTTGCATCATGCCTATACCAAAAAAACTATGAAAAGTTCGGCCACCCAATGCAAATGCACTTACACCCGTACTACCAAGCACAGGGTATGCTTTACGTTGATCTTTATCTTGAAGAAATGTTTTGATTAAAAAGGACTTACCCGTTCCAGCATGGCCGGTAAGAAAGACAGAATCATTAGACTCTTGTAAATAAAGCAAAGCCTCTCTTTGTGAATCAGAAAGAGAGGCTGCTTCCATTTGTTTATACGAATTCAAACAAAGTAAAGGTTCTAGCTTGTTTGCGAACCCAACTTGCTTTTTCTGAACTTAAGCCCGTAAGACTTACAAGTTCAGACAAAGAGATTTTGCGAATCATGGTCATCGATGGAATGCCAATTGCAAAAATCTTTTTAAGATCTGCAGGTGCAAGTTTGTTTTTTCGTTTTAGTGAACGAAAGAAACAAACAAGATTAACCACAGCCGTTGAATGTCCACGATACTCTAAACGGAATGTTGTAATTACACGTTCAAAGTTTTCCATAAGTTCATTCATTTGTTCCGCAGAAATACGGCCGCCACTGCGGTTGATTTTGCGAAGCACACGAACAAACCCATCAAGCACAGAAGTTTCAGCTTTTAAACCTACTTGTTTGGCTTTAACAATCAGTGGAGACACAATGTATTCCATAATGGTGGTTAAATCTGTTGAATCAACACCAAACTCAAATGCTTTAAGATAACGGACAACAGGTGAAAGTGTAAGATTCACAAGTTCCACATAGGTATTGCGCATTTGTGTAATACCAGTTGTAGAAGTTCTTCCTGTTTTGGCTTTGGTTCTTTTTGTTGTTGTGATTTTTGTAGATGTTTTGGGCGTATCCATTTGGATTTTGGCAAACGCTTTATCAATATCTCCAAAAAAATCGTCGTCTAAACTTACATCGAAAATTGGTGGAACCACACCTGTGGTTGTGTTTGAAATTTTCGTTGATCTAGCTTTTGGCATAGAGGTATTCCCTTCTTCGAGTTCTAAATACTTATAATTCCTCATACAGCAGCAGCCAATGTAATGTATGGCACAGTATTGTCAAGTCTTTCTTTCATTTTAATACTGGCTTTTTGCCTGTATGAGCGACTTTCCTCCATGGCTCGGCTTCGCCTGCGCTTTACTTCCGGAAATGCCGCTCATACAGCCACCAAATTCCCTTAAAAGTGGATCATTTGGAGTAGTAAAAAGGGCAAAATACTGCGTATTTTTGATTTTATTGTTTGGTTGCATATAGTTAGGCGTATTTCATCTATTGACAGAAGAATATCTATTTTGGTATAAGTCCATTATGTTGCGCTGCGCTACATTCTTGTCTTTTTTTCTACTTCTTGTTGGCTGTAATGATGATCAGAAAAAAGCTGTTTCACTAAATACATCAGCTCAAAGTAGCATGAACCAACTTAACAAAAATGCAAAAGTTATATCTGAAAAAAAAACACTTTGTGAATTGGCTAAACATAACCACTCGTCGTCTCATCAAAATCTTGATCCAATTCAAAATATAAAAGATAAACCTGAAGAAAAAGATCAGAAGAAGGATACACTCGTATTAAGCTTTACTTCATACAATTCTGATGGAATTCCATTCAATCTTGATTTTTTTGAAAAAGATGTTGTGAAACGTTCTAAAGAAGAAGGAAAAGTTACGATTGGTATCGATCGATCTGATTCAAACAAAAACATTGAAACATTGGAAATTACATACCACCCTGAAAATCAGGTTTTTTCTTTTCAAGGGTACATCAACAAATTTATTACCATAAAAGGTGATCCTTTTGGAGATGACATTCATAAATTCCATGACATTACTTCTTTTCAAATTGATCAACGTTTTGATGGCTCTGAAGACTCCTGTGAACTCAACTCAAAAGGTCTAGCTTCCCACATTGTTCTTGAATATACATGTAACAATGGTGAAACAAATTTTCATGGTTCTATTCATATTTTGGACCATCTATTATCAATAAATAATTGATCTTTAGATATTTCTTTTAAATTAATCGATTGATTCAAGCTCTTCTTGCAGTTCAAACCACTTTTGTTCAGAAAGCTCCAACTTATCTTGAAGTCTCCCTCTTCTTTTAAGCTTATCGGCAAAAAGCATGGAACCCTTTTTATCCGGCTTGATCAAAAAGGCATCGATTTCTCTCATTTCTTCCTTGTATGCATCCATGTTTTCATCAAGTTCTTTGACCTGTGCAAGCAGGTCACTTTTAACTTTGGATTTTTCCTGTCGTGCTTGCGCTTGCTGGCGCTTTTCTTCTTTTGATTTTTTGGATTTGTTATCTTGATCCTTCTGAGGCTTGGCTACTTCAAACATCGTTGTTGTTTGTGTTCTTTGTGCAAAATCTGAATAGTTTCCAAGATGCATCTGTGCCGTACCATTTTTTAAATGAACAATTTGATTCACCATAGAGTCCAAAAAGTCTCGGTTGTGCGAAACCACAATGACTGTACCTTCGTATTCTTTCAAGCCAGCAATAAGAGAATCACAAGCTTCTAAATCTAAATGGTTGGTTGGCTCATCTAAAAGCAAAATATCCGGTTTCTGTAAAAGGATATTTGACAAACTCAACCGCGCTTTTTCTCCACCCGACATCACTGAAATATTTTTTTCCATATCTACATCAGAAAGGCCCAAGCCAGCCGCTACAGATCGAACAAACGAAATCGATTGATTGTTGGATTTTTCAATCAAGTAATCAATTGCAACACCATTAAGAGGCAGTTCTTCCATACGATGCTGTGTAAAAAGTGAAATGGTAGAACCCTGATGAACATCGACCTTGCCATCCAAGGGATCCAATTCACCTGCAAGTGATTTAAGGAGTGTAGTTTTACCCACACCATTGTCCCCAATTACACCAATTTTTTTCCCTGACTCAATCCATACATGATCAATGGAAAACAAAGACGCACCCTCATCGTATCCAAACGAAGCTTTTTCAATTTTCATACAAACTTTGGGTTGCCGCTTGGTAAGCTCTAATCGAAATTTACTTTTTCGTTTGGCTTCAATTGGCATGGCCTCTTGCAGTTTTTCCATCTCTTCTTCAAAGTACTCTGCAGTTTTTAGCTTATTCTGTGCTTGCCGTGCTTTGGTTGCGTTAGCACCAAATCTTCTTGCAAAATTTTTGTGTTTATCAATCTCGCGTTGCTTATGGAGCACTTCTTTTTGAATTTGTTCCATGCGCTCTTCCTTGGATGCTTCAAATTTTTTAAGACCATAGGGCCATAATGTAAGTTTAGGCGGAGAAAATTCTAAAATCTTATCTGAAATGGTTTCAATTAGGCGACGATCATGACTGATGATCATCACAGAGTGAGGATAGCTCATTAAAAAATTTTCAAACCAAACAACTGAATCCATATCCAAATGGTTGGTTGGCTCATCTAATAAAAGTAAATCGGCTTTTTGAATTAACAATCCTGCCAGATAACATCGCATACGCCATCCACCACTGAGTGTAACAGCTTCTTGATCAAAATGATCTTCTGTAAAACCAAGTCCGCTTAGAATTTCTTTGATCTCTGAAGGAATTTGATATCCACCCAACGACAAAAATTGATTTTCAGCAGCTTGGTACTCAACGAGCAAGTTTGCGTCTTTCTCAAGATCCTTGGCAATCTTTTCAAGTTTTGTTTTGGCGTTATGCCAATCTTCAAACACTTTGAGCGAGGCTTCAACCACAGTATCGTTTGGCTGAGGGTGCCATTCTTGCTCCATGAGCAACATGCGATAACTAGACGGAGTATGAATTTGTCCTCCATCCATATCTTCTATGCCCATCAAAATTTTAAAGAATGTGGACTTTCCTGCACCGTTGGGCCCCAAAAGTCCTATTCTTTCTCGATTTCCTAAGGAGAAAGACGCACCTTGGAAAAGCACTTGCGGTCCAAACTTCTTACTTATATTTTCTATGGATAACATTTGTATTTCACTTTGCTATAAGAGCATGGCGTGGATATCATAAAATGATCAATGTCTCTACTGCTTAGACAAATAACAAGCAAATCTTTGACCCACCATCTCAATACAGGTATTTTACAAGCACTTTGAAACGCTCTTTTTTACACGTCTTGAATGCCTTACGTTCTTGGAGAACAAGCGCTGTCTCTTTATTGTATATTAGTTCAGGTCTGCCCTTGGGATTGGTCTGGATCGGTATTCCGGATTGGATGAGAAGCGTTGGTGTGGATATTAAAATCATCGGACTTTTCGGTCTGACACAACTTCCATGGTCCTTAAAATACCTATGGGCACCCTTGATGGATCGCTACGCTCCCTTTTTAGGAAGAAGACGCGGTTGGATACTTCTTGCACAGATCTTACTTTTTATTTTTACTTTATGCTTGGCTGGCGTAGGTCAGCACCCTGATTCACCTTGGATTGTTGCAGCATTTGCACTTGCCATTGCGCTTTCATCTGCAACGCAAGATATTGCGCTGGATGCATACACCATCGATGTTTTAACCAAAGAAGAATACGGTGTCGTATCAGGTGCTCGCATAGCAATGTACAGAGCCGCTATGTTTATTGCAGGTGGTCTTGCCATCACACTTGCAGGTTCACCGCATCCACTTGAGCCGGACGCATCGTCTTTTGCCATATTTTGGTTCAATGTGGTTACCTTTTTTGATTGGCCCAAAGTTAACATGCTTCTTGCATGTTTGTACTTGGTGATGGCGTTTATTACATACCGCGCACCAGAACCAACGGAAGTCATTCCAAAAGTACGAACCATCAAAGAAGCATTTTGGTTTCCTTTTTTAGGTTTTTTGTCCAAACACCGCGCTGTTGAAATACTAATATTTGTTATCATGTATAAATTTGCGGATAACTTGGCCGAAGCACTTCGCTCTCCTTTTTTGATTGATATGGGTTACTCCTCAACGGAACGTGGAGTCGCACTCAAAACAGTAGGACTCGTATGTACCCTAAGTGGCGTATTTTTAGGTGGCATTAGCACGACACTATTTGGTCTTGGTCGATGTTTGTGGATTTTTGGTATTTTGATGATGGTTTCAAACATCGGATACATATTGCTATCTCAGGTTGGATATCACCCTCCTACATTTTATGCTGCCATGGGTTTTGAAACTTTTATTCAAGGATTAGCCACAGGTGCTTTTTCCGTACTCCTTCTTCGCATTACGCAAAAAAGGTTTTCAGCAACGCAGTATGCACTTTTCAGCAGCATGTTTGCTTTCCCAAGAATTTTGGGTGGAATTATTAGTGGATTGACTGTAGATGCAATTGGTTGGACCAATTTTTACATTGCTACCATTGTCATGGGCATTCCAGGACTTATTCTTCTTTCTCGTTTTTCTCCACTGGGTGTAACGGATCCAACATTTGATACCATAGAAGAAGTCAAAATCTTAAGCCTTTCAAAAAAACAAATTACACAACAAAGCATGTTTGCAGGTCTTGGCGCATTTGTGATGACCACACTTCTTTTATCCCTGCTTGAATACGCGAAAGCCTATCGAAATCTTCATCAAGACGCACCCTCCTTTCTATCCCATGTTGGGCATTTGTTTACGATTTCTGATCTTGCGTCCTTTTTCACCATCTTTGGTATGGTCATTTTTTCAATAACGATTGCACTTTGTTTTGCTGCATATTATGTTGCACGTTCAAACTTTAACCCGCTTAAGATAGAGAATTAGAAAGCAAGTATGAATCAGACTTTTACAATACATAAAAATGGCCCTGACATTGAGATTACAACCCCACTTCGTGGCTACGATATTCTTTATCAACCTACATTAAATAAAGGCAGCGCCTTTTCACAAAGCGAAAGAGAAGAACTTTGCCTGCATGGCATTCTACCTCCACATGTCAGCACAATAGAAGATCAATGCTTGCGCATGTACCAAAGCTTACAAAAGAAAAAATCAAGACTTGATCAATATATGAGTTTGATTGCACTTGCGCACCGAAATGAAACACTTTTTTACAAATTTCTCCATGATCACCTTGAAGAGTTTATGCCTGTTGTGTACACGCCAACTGTTGGGCAAGCATGCGAGGAATTCAGCCATATTTTTCGACGAACCAAAGGCATGTGGATCACACCTGATGACAAAGGTAAAATTAAACACCGTCTGCAAAACGCACACAGTCAAGACATTCGATTAATTGTTGTAACTGATAATGAAAGTATTTTGGGCATTGGTGATCAAGGTGCAGGTGGCATTGCCATTTCCGTTGGAAAACTATCTCTATATTGTATTGGAGCAGGCATTCATCCAACACAACTATTACCTATCAGTCTAGACGTAGGCACCAACAACAATAAGCTTTTACAAGATCCACTTTACATTGGCTACCGTCGCCCTCGTTTGACGGGAAAAGCATACGATGAACTTGTAGATGAATTTGTCGAAGCTGTTAAAGAAATCTTTCCCCAGGCCCTTTTACAATGGGAAGATTTCAGAAAACAAAATGCATACAATATTTTGGATCGCCACAGAGAAAACATTTTAAGTTTCAATGATGACATTCAAGGCACTGCGTCCGTAGCATTAAGTGGTATTTTAACCGCTTGCCAAATCAAAAAGGATTCATTCAAAGACCAAAGAATTCTTATTATGGGTGCAGGTGCAGCTGGTATTGGCATGGGCAGGTTGATTCTAAAAACATTCAAGTACTTACATCCCGATATTGATGCACTATCAAGAGTCGCAATAACAGACTCAAGTGGCCTTCTAACGACTGCAGATCAAAATCCAGACCCTTATAAAAAGGATTTTTTGTGGAATGATCAGCTTTTAAAAGAATATCATATTGAAAATACAAAAGATCTTGGACACCTCATTAAACAAATCCAACCCACAGTTCTTATTGGTGCCTCTGGTCAGGCAGGTCTATTTACAAAAGATCTTGTCACTGCAATGTCGTCCTTTCAAGAACGACCTGTTATCATGCCCTTTTCCAATCCAAATGTTTTGTCTGAAGCCATTCCAAATGACCTCATCTCTTGGACAAACGGGAAAGCGCTGGTTGCTACTGGAAGCCCTTTTCCTTCTTTCCAACATAATAACCAAACCTATCGCATCAGTCAGGGCAACAATGTATTTATATTTCCGGGTATTGGACTTGGATCGCTTGTAGCAGGTGCTAAAACAATTCCGTCTAAAATATTTTATCTTGCTTCTAAGACTCTTTCTGAACAAATGACACAAGAAGAACGAAACCAAGGCATGCTCTTTCCTCACATTTCACGCTTACGAGAAATCACAAAAAGTATAGCGATTGCTATTGTTTGC
>JAGRAZ010000008.1:0-7975 GCA_020434345.1 Bdellovibrionales bacterium | reverse complement strand
GACCATCACCCTGAGCTTACCAAAGAACAAGCGACAAAGAGAGTGGAAGATTTTATGTGGACGCCAACCTATCCTAAATTGCGTTCTTCAAGATAATCATGAAGCTTCCCTTTGGAACTAGCATTTGCCACCAGTGCAAACACCATAAACTAGTCAAAACCAAAACATCGGTTTTTATTAAATGTAATATTTTTAAGTATCTATCCCAGCCGATTTTGAACTGTGATTCTTTTGAAGATAAAGATGATTCAGTGGGTTCAGAGAAGTCGTCGTAGTCATATTTTTGGCATGCCCAATAATAAACAAAGGATACATCAACAATCCAATAACAGGAATCAAAGCGTATATGCCTACACCCGTTAAATACAGCCAGTTGCTTTTACCATAATTTAATCGATCTTTGACCTTGGCAGCCATGACAGACATTGAAAAATCACAAACGATAAAGCCAAACCAAAAACAGATTGCAACAGGTCCCAAAACAAGAGAAATAAACGGTCCGACGATTGGTAGAATTGTCACAAACCATACGACTACAAATACCATTACATAGATGATTTCTTTGATCAACTCTCTAAACAGTGGCGTAAAGACTTTTTGAAATAAGTTATCGTTTTCAAATACCCAATCTTTTTTACCTTCCAGAATAAAAACCTTCTCAATCAACAATTCCCAAAAAAAGGCACAAAGAATATTTCCAAATATCAATGTGGTTAGCATTACAAGCGCAAGACTGATGAGATAAAAAAGAAACGTAAGCACATACAATAAAGGATAGAACAGTATCTTGGTATACCATGCCATTTGGTTCAAATGATCTGGGTCTAATTTGATACTCTCTAGAAGAGAATTCACAACTGAATGAATGAGATCAACGCCTTGAGAAGTAAACAAATAAATCAATACACCCAATACAAATGCGATAATCGTATATGGAATAATCAAGTAAATCTTTAGACTTCGATGTTTCTTTAACATCGACCATCCGACCCAAGGACTCTGCAAACCTAACAAAAATGATTTCATCGCAATTTATACTGCAACTGATTTACTCTCTTTACAAAGTGTCAAACCGTTAAACATGATCAAGAGAATAGAAATTGGAAAAAAGATAATCATCCAAAAACACAACCAAAAAGTAGATCCATTGTAATCAATATAATACCGATGATCCGTGGAAGAAAATTCACCATTTAAGAATAATAGTAACAAAGCGATCGGAAAAAAGAAAATAGCCCAAAAAATAATCCAAAACAAACTTGCATCAACTTTAAAGCTAAACTTTTCAAGCACTCATTCCTCCTTTGGCAATGTCAATGATCACTATGATCCAAGTAACTATAAATGTAAAGCCTCCCCAAGGTGTTATATGAATAAATGATTTTATGCCGCCAGAAAGTGTATATAAATACAGGGATCCGGAAAATAAAAGTATCCCAATGATAAACAAAGCCAGTATGTATTTTCCCCAATGAATAAACTTTAGGTGTATCAATACACCCAACCAGAGAATGGCAAGCGCGTGAAGGGTTTGATAGTACACACCTGTTTGATAGGAATGAAAATACTCCGGATAGATTTCTTTGACAGCATGTGATCCAATTGCCCCTAAAATAACAGACAGAAGCATGAGAACAGCACCTACAATCAACGTTTTTTTAGCAATCAATGCTGATGTCCCATCCACATTTTAAATGAAAATAAAAGTGCCATACCCAACAAGAAAAATATAAAATGAGACATATTCGTTTTTAGACTTGCGTGATTTTTAATTTCAGGAATCAAATCCACGGCTGCAATATATAAAAAATTTCCTGCAGCAAACGGAAGAAGATAAGAAACGTTTATACTTTGGGATAAAAAATACACAACCAGCCCTGCAAATGGAAAAGTTAATGCAGAAATAAAGTTAAAAATAAGCGCTCGTTTTCTTTCCCATCCCCCATGAATTAAAATCCCAAAATCACCTAACTCTTGAGGAACTTCATGAAGTGCTTCGGCAATCCAAGCTGTGATTCCAACACGTATATCAATCATAAACGCACTTGCAACCGCTAGTCCTGCAATAAAATTATGAATTCCATCAGAGATCAAAACCAAATAGGTTAATGGTCGGTGTTTTCCAGATGAGTGATGACAATGATGCCAATGTAAAAACTGCTCTAAAACAAAGAACATTAAAAAACCACTTACAAAAGAAATAAATACGGGCGTTTCATTTCCCAAATGTTCAATGGATTCAGGTAAAAAGATAAACAAAGAAGTTGTTAGCATGGACCCAGCTGCAAAAGAAACAAGTGGAAGGATTGAACGATCCAATGTTTCTTTTGACACAATAAGAGTTAAGCTTCCCACAAGTGCGATTGCACTCATGCAAAAACCACTTCCCATGATCCAATACAGAACGTTTGGTTGATTCATAACGCAATCTTCATACACCTTCTAAAATATTTAAGCAAATTCAAGTACTTAAGATTTTTTACAAAAAAAAGCGAGCCCTTTATAGGGGCTCGCTTTTTTAAACGAACTATATTTATCGTTTACGATAAACCTAGTCTAACCATTTCAATTCAACACGTCGGTTTTGTGCACGACCGGCGGATGTATTGTTGTCAGCAATTGGCTGAGTTTCACCATAGCCAACAGCTGATAGCTGAGCTCTGTTGACGCCATTGGCAACAAGAAACTCAAGTACTGTTTCAGCACGTTTTTGGCTCAAGTTTAGGTTATAGGTTTCATCGCCAACGCTGTCAGAGTGACCTTGAATTTCCACTTTTACATCAGGGAATTTTTTCAATTCATCAGCCACACCTGATAGAACGGTTTCTGAATTCAATGTTAGCTCTGGGCTGTTAGACTTAAAGGTAACACCTTTAAGAACACCACGAGCAACACTTACAACCGGACAACCGTTATTATCAACTTCAACAGACTCTTCTGTATTTGGACAACGATCTGCATAATCTTTCACGCCGTCATTATCAGAGTCTAATGCACAACCGTTTTCGTCAACAGGTGCATCCTGAGGAGTTGATGGACATTGATCATCTTCATCTGCAATGCCGTCACCATCTTCATCTTTGAAAGTTTTTGCTGGGCAACCATTTGCATCAACAGAAGAACCTTTTGGTGTAGATGGGCATTGATCCAAATTATCAACAACACCATCACCATCAGCGTCTTCAATTTTTTCAACAACTTCTTTTGTTTTTTCTGCGCCTAGCAAGAAAAACAATCCGATTGTTGCTTCGTAATTATTTTCCCAAGACTCATTGATATTGTTTTGTACTTTTGCAGTTACATAGCGGCCTTCAAGTCGAAGCCCTGCAGATTGGCCCGCATAAAAACGAAAACCAATACCACCATTGTAACCAATATCATTTTGAGAGTTTAAATTGTCAGAATCAATTCGTTCTAGACCTGCTCCTGCAGTCAAATAAGGACGCACTTTCTTGTCATTAAGAAAATGGTACAACAAATTCAATCGCAATGCATCTAGGTTAACGTTTTCACCATTAAAAGGCGCTACATTACCAGATTCTGCAAACGCACGTTGTGCTGCAACTTCAGCTTCAAACGCATTGGTAAAGAAAAAGCCTAAACGCAAACCAGCAATTGGGGCTTGATCTGGGGAAATTGAACCATAGTTATCTGAATATCGTAGCCCAACAAACGGACTAATCTCAAGAGCTCCTTTTGCATTTTGTGCAAAGCTACTAGAACTTACAAGTAGCACTGTTAGAAGCACAATCCATTGTCTTTTCATATCTTTATCTCCTTATTCCTTATAAAAAGTTTACGTTTAAACCCATTTGGGTAAGCGTATCGATCTCCTTAAACCCTGAAACAGGCTGATTGTCAAATCGCACTTGATATCCAACTTGGAAAGCCATCTTCTCTGTAAGATTTACATTCAGGGATGTCAAGGTATTCAAACGTATGTCTTCTGCTATCTGCAAGTTAAAGAGCGATTCAACATCCTGTGCAAAGTATACATTTGCATTGAGTTTGTGCGTAAATTGCAAATAAAGTCTTCCAGAATGGATATTTGCATCCGCAACGCCGACACGTTCCTCACGGGTGAAGTCATAACCAGCCTCATATTTAAATGAGCTATTGTCATTTTGAAGTAGATAATGCGCAAGACCAAGTGCAGCACCATATCTAAGATCAAAACCACCGGGAATATTCTGCCCAATATGTCCAAATGTAAAGATAGACATAGGATCCGAAACAAATCGGTCGTATCTGAGCAATGTTTTCCAATTTTTTGTGTTGGTTTGTGTAACGCCTGCATTTTTAGAGCGTCCGTAGGCACCCTCTGCTGTCCAAGTAAATTGATTTTGATCAAACTTGTAAGACACCAAAGAATTACCACCAAACGTTGTATTTTCAGCGTTACCTGTATTGACGATACCTGAAAACCCAGCATTGGCTTTCCATTCTTCTTGCCCAAACGCAAACGCAGTGATCGAGATAACCAAAAAGAACACCAAAAAACCTAATTTTATCTTCATCGATGACTCCTTCATTTTAAGAGCCAAAACAAGTACATGCATGAGACGCAAAACGCAAGGATTCTACGTGTAAAAAAGTAAATACTTGTAAGTCTTTTACCCACATTGTATAATGGATCTCCATGACCAAGCGACAAATACTTTTGGTCAGTGAATCTACTTCTCTGATTCAAACCATTCAACACACTCTCTCTGAATCTACGCAATTTCAAATCTCTCATTGCTTATCCCCGGATAAAGATTGGTTTCGTTTCTGTCAAAACAACAATACAAGCGTTTGTCTCCTCGCGCCTACGCAGGATCTAAAAAGCTTTATACAACCCTATAAAGAACATAACACTACTAACATTAAGACAATCATCATTCACCCCTATGCAGACATTCAAAATGTACAACTTGCTTTTAAATTTGGTGCATGTGGATATATTTCCAACGATTACATTACAACGCACCTGGTAGAATGTATACATCATGCTATCAATGAAACTGCATACATAAAAATTAGCGGTGATCGATCTCAGCCTCAACCTTCACAAATCAATGATGAAAAATTATCAATGCTCAGTGACAGAGAAGTCGAAGTTCTTCAAATGATCGCTTACGGATACACATACCAAGATATTTCCGAGAAACTCAGTGTTAGTCCCAAGAGTGTAGAAACCTATCGCTCAAGAATCAGCCAAAAACTCAATCTTGATACACGGTACAAAATGATTCGTTTTGCCTTGGATCACAACCTAATCCATAAGAATATCGACATCTAAGCAAACATTGACGCGGAGTTTTTTTCGTGAGACGAAAGCCTCATGAAAAACACATTGCCACTACTTTTACTTTTTATTCTTTCTCTATCAGCCTGCGTAACGCTTAATGAAACAGGGCAAAAAAAACTTCTACTCACCACCACAGAACAAGAAAATCAAATGGGCGAGGAAGGTTATGAAGAGGTTTTAAAAACAGCCAAAATTACAAAAACTGAACCGGTTTATAGCATTTTGCAAGACGTAGGAAGTCGTATTGCTGCGGTTGCCAATCGTCCGGATTTTACATGGGAGTATAACCTAATTGATGAAGACCAACTCAACGCATGGTGCATGCCGGGTGGTAAAATTGCAGTGTATACAGGTATTTTACCTTTTATGAAAAATGAAGCAGGCATGGCTGCTGTCATTGGCCATGAAGTCGCGCACGCCACCCTTCGGCATTCTGGTCAGCGTATATCACAAGAAATGGGCATGTCTGTAATTCTGGGTGTTGTAAGCGGAGGCTTACAATCCTCTCAAAATCATGATCAAATTATGGGACTTTTGGGTGCAGGTGCGACTGTGGGTGTGATGCTACCCTATGGACGAAAACATGAAACTGAAGCAGATCTGATTGGCCTTCAATACATGGCACGTGCTGGCTACGATCCACAACAAGCCATTTCATTTTGGGAGCGATTTGCTGAAATCACAAAAGGCTCCGCACCCCCTGAGTTTCTATCAACACACCCGGGTTCTGGTACACGCATCAACGATTTACAAAAACATATGAGCGAAGCAGTCGCCTTGTACAAAAAAGCACCCAAACAATATGGTCAAGGCAGAGATTTACCGACACTTCCCCAAACCAAGAAAAAGTAAGGAGAGCGTACCATGGAAAATTACATCCAAACCATCACAGAAAAATTTGGTCTTACACAGGCGCAAGCACAAGGTATTAGCGGAGGACTCATGACGCTCATACAGAAGCACGTACCATCGTCCCTTTTTTCACAAATTGCAACAGCGATCCCTCAAGCAAATACGTGGATATCCACCTACCAACAATCCGCATCTGCCTCTAAAAGTCCGCTGGGTTCACTTACAGGCATGGCCACATCCATGCTCGGCGGAAAAGCACAAATTGCATCAGAAGCGTTTGAAATATTTAATAAATTTCAATTAGATAGATCTAATACCAAAGATTTTACATTAGCATTTGCCAAGATGGTACAAAGCAAAATTGATCCACAAACATTTTCGCAACTCACAAATCAGTTCCCAGCGATCCAAGAATTTTTAAAGTAAAATCCTAAAAGCATATTTATTTTTGACATATTCTGTCAAAATACGTTATGGTCATTGTACGTTATTAACCATTTGCTCGAAGGATGTATTTTCATGGGCTACCCAATTCAGTCAATTCGCGGCATACGCTCAACTTTTATCAAGAAGCTTCAAAGTGCCAATATTAAAACCACGGACGATCTCTTGTCATTTTGCTCCTCCAGAACGAGTCGAACCAAAGTTGCTGCCCAAACAGGGATCAGTGCAAGCTACCTACTCCTTCTCACACAAAAAGCTGAACTTTTAAAATTTGATGGCATCAGCCAAGAATATTATAAACTTTTAAGTGAGGCTGGTGTTGAAACCCTGGAAGATCTCTCTCAAACACACCCTAGAAAACTTTCAGATGAAATTAAAGTCATCAATAACAAAAAGAATATTACAAAACTTCCCCCAAAAGAGTTTTTACTGGAAGACTGGATTGATAAAGCCAAACAGTTTCAATCCCAAATCGAACTCTAAATTGATTTATGACTCTTTATTTCTTGAGTTGTAGGATGTCGCTTTTTTCTTTAGGCGCATCTTTGGTCAACACTTCACATCCATCTTTGGTCACAAGCACATCATCTTCAATACGAATCCCTATTCCACGATACTTTTCAGGAAATGTAGTATCTGTTGGATGAATGTAAATGCCCGGCTCAATGGTTAAGACCATACCTGGCTCAAATGGCTTTGCTTCACCTTGGACATAATAATCACCCGTATCATGTACATCCATGCCCAACCAATGCCCTAAATTATGTGGATAATAGGACATGTACTTCTTTTCTTCGATCCATTTTTTCTTATCTTCTTTCACGAGTCCAAGCGCTATCATTCCATCTGTCAATGCATCTACTGTAAAATTTTGTAAATCTACATAGTTTGCACCCGGCTTTACTTTTTCTATGCATTTTTTTTGTGTGGATAAAACAATATCGTACAATTCTTCCTGTTCTTTGGTAAACGACGCACCGATTGGATAGGTGCGTGTGATATCAGCTGTGTAATAATCAAACTCACCACCCGCATCCAAAAGCATTAATGTTTGATCTTTACACTCTTGGTCATTGTTTCGATAATGTAAACAAGTGGCATTAAAACCTGAAGCCACAATGCTAGGATATCCAAGACGCTGACATCCATTTTTCTGAAACAAGTAATCAATCTGCCCACTGACCTGTCTTTCATTCATACTCGGTTTAATGGTCGCAATAATTTCTTTATGTGCAAGTGCAGAAGCTCGACATGCTTTTTTGATGATTTCAATTTCTTCGGACGATTTAATAAGCCGCATATTGCCAAGCACTGATTGTGGATCATGAATTGTAGGATAGGTTTTACCTGTTCGACCACCCAAACGGACAGCTTTTGCAAGAACTTGGT
>JAGRAZ010000089.1 GCA_020434345.1 Bdellovibrionales bacterium | reverse complement strand
GACATGATTGAGGTCAAGTTGAGAATATGTTTTTAGTGCTATTTGGTAAATCTCTGGATGAGGTTTGCTTTTTTTTACCTTTTCTCCAGTGATAAGTGTTTTAAAATACGTTTCCCATTTGAATTTTTCTACAAGCGGGTAGATGTTTTTTTCAAGGTTGGAAGTAACAAGCGTCATTGTTTTTTGCTTGTCAGAAAGATAATGTAACAATGAAGTGGCATCAGGATAAGCTTGAATGTGAGCATATGCCTGGTGAATAATAGTAAGATATTGATCAAAGAGATCTTTAATAGGTGTTGTGATTTGATACTTATTTTGAAGAATTGCACAAGCTTCTTCTATGGTTGGTCCGTTAAGTGTATTGAATTCTTCTTGGCTCGGTGAAATATTATGAAGACGTGCAAACTGTGCGTACGTCTCATACATTGTGCCCAAGCTATCTGCAAGAGTGCCATCAAAATCAAAAAAGAAATGTTGTTTGTTTTTAGATGATATCATCCAATTGAATTCCATCCCCCAATGGGATATTGCGTTTGGCTTTTTTCCCTTCGATCTCTTCTATGTAGTTGGGATGAATGCCCTGTTTTTGTAAGCCCGGTCGAAGAATATCGATGTTTTTTCCTTCTTTAAAAATTTGTCCCTTTTTAATATGCGCAATGGCTTGAATGGATCTTTTGGCAAAAGAGCGAAGTTCTTTCTCGTGTGATGAGGGTTTCTTGATGCCATCACCGAGCGTTTCTTCAGTTTGTCTTATTGCACACACCATTTTGGCAAGTTCAGACGGTGTAATCGCAAATGGATGATCAGGCCCGGGAAGTTGGTTGTGAATTGTAAAATGTTTTTCAATGACAGTTGCACCCAAAGCTACAGCAGCAACTGGCGCAATAATGGGGTCGCGACTATGATCGGATAGTCCAACTTCACATGCGAACGTGTTTTTCAATAAAGGGATAACGTTCAAATTCATGGAATCTAAGGGTGCAGGGTATTTGGCAGTACACTGCATAACAGTCAATCCTTTGCCCCCTTGGTCCAAAAAGCGTGCAACAGCAAGTGCGATTTCATCAAGGGTAGAGCCGCCTGTGGATATAAGGATGGGTTTTTTACTTTTGGCCATCACATCGATGAGGCGAATATGCGAAATTTCATAGGATGCCAATTTATGTCTTTTGACAAATGGGTTTAGTGCTTTGAAGTCATGAACAGAAAAGGGCGTCGACATAAATTCAATCGAACACTTGTTTGCATACTTAGAAAGTTCAGGAATCATCGTATGCGGCATGCTTAGGTCGTCAAAAATCTGATTGATGTCTCTTTTTTCACCCTTGGCTGAGAGGTAATTGGCTTGACCTGCATTTTTTACATACACCGATTGAGCTTTGTACGTTTGAAATTTTACAGCATCAGCACCGGCTTCTTTGGCAATTTCAATCAGGTTTTTGGCCATGGCTAAATCTCGTTCCGGAGAACCCAGTCTCCAGTTTGATCCAGCTTCTGCAATGATAAAAACATGAGGTTTGTTGTATTGAGTTGTTTTTTTTGTTTTCTTTTTCATGAGTCGTACAATTTCAAATTGTTTGTTGTGCTTATGTTTTGTCATTTCGTCAAAGAAAACAAATCCTGCTCTTTCAAAAGCCTTGATAGAAGCGAGGTTTGTTTTTTTCACTTCTGCAACAATGGTGTCAGCACCAGAAGCAAAAATGATTCTAGCAAACTTTTCAAGAATTACCGAAGAAAGTCCCTTATTTCTGTAAGGTTTGGCCAGATTGATGTCAATATCAAAGACTTTTCCGGATATTTTTTTATCGACATATGAAGAGGATCGTAAAAAAGCGACTTTTTTGCCTTCGAGTTTTGCAAAGCGAGGTGTCAGGGCGTTTTTTTGAAAGTAGTCTTTTTGGTATTCTTGCCAGAAAGAAGGCCACTTTTTGGGAGTTTGATCGTAAAACATCTCGAGTGTGTGAGGATCATTTCGCCACTTCATGATGAGTTTGGCGTCATCCTGTGTTTTACGTGCTTTTTCAAAGTAGATATACATAGACTCGTCTATTGGTATGGATATGTTCTGGCTCGAAGAACTTTTTCAATCGGCCAATCTTCCCATCTGATCTTAGTATAAACTGTTCTTTTTTGCATATTTTGAGGGTGTAATTCGTAATTGCCTGCTCGCAATGCAGGTAGATGCGTTGTAATCAGCTGTTTTCCCAATTGCATGGCTTCATCATAGAGTTGTGTCGATGTAGCTTTTCTTGGATCTAATTGCCCTTGGCATTGTCCTATGATGGGTCCCGTATCCATGCCTTCATCAATTTGAAACAAGGTAATGCCTGTTACAGGACGATCATGCAAAATAGCATTTGCAATTGGAACAGGGCCAGCTCCTTCAGGCAAAAGAGATTCATGAATGCCAATGCAGGGGCAGATATGTAGCAAATCCTTTTTGAAAATCTGTTGCCAACCCAAAGACCAAATAAAATCTGGGTTAAGCGCTTTGATTTCTTGTGTGTAATCATTGATGTTGCCATCAACAATTGTTGTGGGACACTTCTTTGCAAAATCAAATTTGGATGCATCGATCATATCTACACCTTCCCAGCCGGGAGATGATTCGCCTCTGGTGTAGAACATGACAATGTTTTCGCCGCATTCAAAAAGTACTTGCGCGTTGGTGAACGTAGATTCAATGCCTCCAATGATCACAATACGAGACATATTTTGGCTAACCTTCAATGTGTCGAACAAGTGAGAACGCTTCAGCCATTTCTGTTCCGATCTCAGAGCCTCTTTTTTGGGCAAGTGCTTGTATGCCTTTTATGCTTCTTGGGTGTGGAAAGTTTTTGAGCTCAGATTGATACGATTCAAGCGCTTTTACTTTTGTGTCTATGGTGGATGTAATGTCTACATACAAATTTGGACAGAAAACTGTTTCTGGGGTTTGTACATTTCTTTCTGTTGAAGAAGGAACTTCAAAAGAAAGAATGGTTTGAGGAAAGCTGTCTCCAGGATTGGCGCGAAAAGCCATCATGCATGCGTCATGCGCAACAGAGTGATCCCAATTATAATCTCCATGATGATGAATCAACGCAAGATCCGGTTTGGCAACAGCTGCGATCTCTTTGATGGCATGACTAACATCCATTTTTGAAATCGTGTCCATGCGATTGTCTGGAAAGCTCAAGAAGTAATGTTTATGTACGTTAAGTATTGCGCAAGCTTTGCTTGCTTCTTGGGCAAGTTGCTTTTGCTCTGCCTCAAGGTTATGTGCAGCATCCTTTTGCAATGAGACCCTTCCTGTCTTTCCACCAGTAAGAAATATAACAGAAACTTCGACACCGAACTGGGCCAGTTTTGCAATGGTGCCGCCTGCTCCCAGTACCTCATCATCTGGATGGGCAGCAACAACCAAACAAGATTGATATGCTTGAAAAATATTCATGGACTACTCCTTGTCAAAACCATGTTTTTGACACCATGCTTGTAACAAATATTTTGAACTTTTTACAGTATGCGGGTCATTTTCGAAAAGAGCAAGCGTTTCAATAAGTGGCTTTGAAATAATGGAGGAGTATTCTTTTGAGGGTGAATGAATGTTTTCAGGCATGTGTTTAAGTGTAATTTCAACGCCAATATCAAAGACATCGTCATTTGGATCCCAGACGAGACAAAATCCTTGGTGGTGCATGATATCTTGATGGGAAATCGAGGTTTCTTCTATCAGCTCATCAAGTACGGTAATGTTGTAATCAAGCTGGCCATTTCTTACGGCACGTTCATCGATGGTGCCAGCAGGAATCATTTCAAAAAGATTCGGTTTGGCATATACAGAATTTGATCTTTTGCCGATAAAGATCATCCATGCTCCACTATCATGATAGACAACAACGCCATTGACTGAAAGTGGTTTGATGTCCAAAGGCGTTCCTAGTTTCTGTGCGATGTAATTTTTATAATTGGTTTGAAAGGTTCGAATAGAAAGTTTGTTTTTTTCCAATTGATAATCCAGAAGACTAAAAATAACACCGTTGAATATGGATGGATTTTTTTGGCAAGCTTGTTCCCATGATTTTTCAATCGTGGCGTGATGCTTTTTTGCAGCTTGCATAAATTTCTTTGGTGCTGGTTCGATTTTGACATCGATTGACTGGGCAAGAATGTAAGGCGTTGTGTTCATGATCGAAATAGCGGTTTATAAATCAAGGGGTATGAGGTTATGTGATCTACCGCAAGAGGATTTTGCGTGGGCATGGAGACCTTTTCATAATACTGACCAAACATGGAATTTGAAAATTCAATTTGAAA
>JAGRAZ010000088.1 GCA_020434345.1 Bdellovibrionales bacterium | reverse complement strand
TAATACGATAACCAGTTCCCTCATTTTCTTCACACGAATTGCGTTTCATTTTGACTTGAACCTCGGGTTCATCTTTTGTTGGGTGGACATGCGTCCACATCGCGTCGATCCCGCCACTCTAATACGATAACCAGTTCCCTCATTTTCTTCACACGAATTGTGTTTCATTTTGACTTGAACCTCGGGTTCATCTTTTGTTGGGTGGACATGCGTCCACATCGCGTCGATCCCGCCACTCTAATACGATAACCAGTTCCCTCATTTTCTTCACACGAATTGTGTTTCATTTTGACTTGAACCTCGGGTTCATCTTTTATTGGGTGGACATGCGTCCACATCGCGTCGATCCCGCCACTTTTCTTTTTTTCCGTCAGAACCCTCATAACTGTAAACTTATTTTTACACTATTGTAGGATAATTTTAGCCATTACCATTTATACCCATAGAACCTGCTCAAAATTCTGTTACAATAAAGATAATGCATAAGAAAAATTTTAACCGCGGTTTCACACTCATTGAGCTCATGATTGTTGTAACAATTATTGGTCTTTTGGCTGCCATGTCGATCCCTTCATACTCAAGATATAAAAGCAAAGCCAAACTAGCACAGGCATATACAGTTCTTCATAGTATTGATACAGCACAGAAAGCGTATTTCATTGATAACAATTCATATTTTTTTGCACAATTTGTCAGTCCAGGTGCAGGAGTAGAAGCATCTTTTTACAATGGAAACTCAATCACTGCATCTTACTATAGCGGAACGTATGACCCTCAAATCTTTGATCCAGCCGGACAACCCTCAAATTTCATGTTCATTGCAGACTATGCCAAATACGATGCATCAGGTACTCTGATTGCCGGAAATGATCCTGAAGCCACTGACACGTTCAAAGGGGGCTCGGGTGACGGCTGCAACTTCCCTGAAAACTTAGCTTCCTTTAACTACAGCGACCTAGGCATTAGTGCAAACCCCGCTGGAGCATATGATTTTTTTGTTACACAAGCAGTTGGTAATTTTTCTACGACTTCTGATGGTATATGTGCATTTATTATTAATTTTACCACAACAGAAAATGGAAGTTCATCCTCTTCTCCGATGATTAAAATTAACTAAAAAAGAACTACTCTTTGAGCCATTGAATATTGTACAGATCGTGTCTTCGATCTTTAAGATTTCGAACTGTTCCCGTATTTCTAGCGTTAAGCAAATCATGCATATTCAAATCGGCAATGGATACGGTTTCAACATTGGGTGATGTATCCGCTGCTATACCATCTCTGGCAAAGGCAAAATCACATGGCGTTAAAATACAGCTCTGCGCATACTGAATATCCATATTTTCTACACCGGGTAAATTTCCAACATTGCCAGACATTACAACGTAAATTTGATTTTCTATCGCACGCGCATGGCAGCTGTATCGTACACGCATGTAACTTTTTCTTTCATCCGTACAAAATGGGACAAACAAAATGAGCATACCTTGATTGGTCAGGTGTCGCGCTAGTTCAGGAAATTCAGAGTCATAACAAATAAGCACACCTATTGTGCCACAGTCGGTTTCGATCGTATGTAACTGGTTATCTCCTTTTAAGCCCCACCAGTAGACTTCATTGGGCGTTGGGTGAATTTTTGATTGCTTGTGAACCGTTCCATCTCGTAAAAAAACATAACTTGTATTGGTAATTTGATTTTGATCATCTACCTCTGAGGTTGAGCCACCAATAATGTTGATATTAAACTTGAGTGACATTTTTTGAATTTCTTCTATCATTCTGTCTGTATATTGACTTAAATGCCTCAAAGATTTTGCAGGACTCATCGGTTCATTTTCTATTGATAACAACTGCATCGTGAACCACTCGGGAAACACAACAAAATCCGAATTGTATCCACTCGCAACATCCACAAAATAGCGAACATTTTGAATAAACCCTTCAAACGTTGATACTTTGCGCTGTTTAAACTGAACAGTTGCAATTCTAACGTTTGTTTTCTGTGTTCGAAAGTGATCACCTTGCTTATTAATGTCAGGACGATACTTGCTATTGGCATAAAACATTAAAAGACCATTGCCTTGCGACTCATCATCGATGGGCAAATAATCTTTAAGCACCTTGACGATTTCAAAATTGTTTCTAAACTGAAACAACAACGTAGAATCTCGAATTTTTTTGTTTTTAACAAAGCTCACATAATTTTCAGGCGTGCCAACTTTTTTGAGATTCTTTTTGAACATGGGCATTCTACCAACAATGTATACCCCTTTAAGGTTTAAACTTTCACAAAGATCTTTTCTTGCTTGATAAAGACGATTTCCAATGCGCTTACCTCGAAGTTTTGGATCCACACACACTTCAAATCCATACAAACAATCTCCGACTGGGTCATGTTGCGTTGCATACCCACCGCCGGTAATTTCACGCCAATTGTGATCTTGTAAAACCTTCTCTTCAGCAACTCGGAAGGTTGCACAATATCCAACAATCTCCCCCATATATTCTACAATAAATTGACCCTGTTGAAAGTGGTTCAGGTGGCCCTTGATATGTGCCTTTGAGTACGGTGGCATCTGCGGATACACACGCTTACACAACTCAATGATCCCATCAATGTGGCTTTCAGATGCGACTTTTAGTGTAATCAAGGGGTCTTTACTTTTCATATTTTCACCTTACTAAAAAAAGTAATATTTTCCAGCCTAAAATATTTTAAGCATAGAAAGGTGATTTTAATTTTAATTACATATTTTTTTGAATAAAGAAGTTACATGTTTGCGTTTTTTACAAACTTTCGTTTATTTCCCAAACTTGTTTGGATCATTCTTGTGGGTGTTTTTATCACAAGCAGCAGCTTTTTTATGTCGATTCCGTTTTTGGCACTTCACCTTACCAAGAACTTACACATATCCCCCATTGTTGCTGGCATGACCATTGGGGCATCTCCACTTATTGGAACAATCTCGTCCTTCTTCATGGGATACCTAGGGGATTGGCTTGGCCGTACACGCATCATTCCACTTGCATGCGTAGGGTTTACGTTGGCCTTTTTTGGCTTTTCAATGGCAACGCTTCCTGTTCACTTTCTTATCTTTAATATGATCTACGGTGTAAGCAGATCTACACTCAGGATGAATCTCACAGCACTGTTAACAGATCTTTCAACACCACAAACCAAAAAACTTATTCTTCAAACACAATATTATATGATCAATCTGGGTGCATGCATTGGCCCCTTGGCTGGTGCCTACCTTTTTGCAAAAGGTCACCGAATTGCATTTATCATGACTGCGATTATTTATCTGATTTTTGGCGCCATCCTTCTTCGACACTTCATTCAACATCGCATTGCCGATATGCAGGTAAAAGCATCAACACTTCATTTTTCAAAGACAATGCGTACATTATTTTCAGATCGACGTTTATTGTTATTCATTCTAACCTTTGTGATTAGTTCATTTAATTTTGTGCAGTTTGAAACCAATATACCGCAACACCTCTATGATATCTTTTCGCCCAACGGCGTAAAATACTTTAGTTACCTTATGGCAACCAACGCCATTACAATTGTCATATTTCAATTTATTCTTATGCATTGGAGTGCAAAATTTTCAACTTCTACCACAATGACCATTGGACTCATTCCGCAGGCACTTGGATTTTTTGCCTTCTTCGCTCTTCCGCCAACACTTCCAAACTACATGCTTGCGATGTTTATTTTTTCAATTGGTGAAATTCTTACCATTTCCAATATCTATGTCATCGTGGACGAGATCAGTCCCAAGGAATTAAAAAGCTCATATTTTGGTTCATTAGAGCTAAGCAACATAGGCTTTATGGTTGGCCCTGTCGTGGGCGGATGGGTTTTTACAACATTTGGCGGCAACTTTGTTTTTTTAACCTGCGCACTTCTGCTTTTGTTTTCGATTCTTACGTTTCGTTTGGGCCTAGCTCAAAAACCACCTTCTCCCCACCCCCTTTGAACTCATAACATACTGAAATATCAAGATTATTAAATATTGAACTTTCAGAATATTTTGAATATATAGAACATCCATGTGGGGGAAAACGTCTAAATTTTTGATTTTGTCTATGGCGAGCCTTTGCCTATTTTCATGCGTGGAAGAAATCCAACGTGATACAGGCAATCTTGTTACGACCATGGAGCAACTTGAAAAACATGCTGGCAGTATGGCCGTAAGCCTTTCTAAACTTGAAGCCACAACAGAAAAAACATTTACAGAAGTAAGCGCCCGTGTTGAATCCTTTGAAGCAAACTTTGAAAAAGGCATGGAACAAATTCAAGCGATGGTAGATTCGTTTGTCAAACTTGAAAGACTGCTTGAGATGGCAGATTACGTAAAGAAAATGTC
>JAGRAZ010000087.1 GCA_020434345.1 Bdellovibrionales bacterium | reverse complement strand
TTTTCGGCAACACTACAAGGCTGGAGTTATTTAGGCACTCCTATTGGAAACGGTGAACGCGTTCGTTTTCAGTACAGAGTTGTCACAGGTCAAACCGATGCAACCGGCAGTGAAATTCAGATTAACGCTGTTCCAGGGGATCCAACTATCAACGTAATGAGCGTTCAAAACTTTGCATGGGCAGAAGGAAGAGAAGGTGGAGGCAATTGCGATCTTTTTCGTGCTAGCAATGTTGTCAGTGCCGCAGGTAAAACCAGCTACCACTGGGCGCTCATTGTAGCGGCCTCCAATATGTATGAATCAGGTGATGCCTTTGACAACTGCACACGCGTGATTCGACTGATCGATCACCAAAACGATCAATTTCAAGAAAGCCCAAACATTGTTATTCCTGAAGCAGACTAAGAATTAAAGATCAAAATCGAATTTGATCCTCTAAGGGTTGATTATTTTGCGAGCTTGATGAAATTGTAAAACCATTTTCCTTCATCCAATCATCATTAAATACTTTTGAAACATACCTTGAGCCACTATCGGGTAAAATAATCAAAAAGTTTTTTGCACCTTCCATGTCTTTTGCCTTATTGATTGCACCTGCAAGCGCCATTCCGCACGATCCTCCGACAAAGATCCCCTCTTCACGCGCAAGTCTTCGTGTCATGTCAAAGGCTTCCTGATCACCCACTTGCACAACATCATCAATCAATTCAAAGTCTATTGTTGTTGGCATAAAGTCTTCGCCTACGCCTTCAACTTTGTAGGTTGTAATAATTTTAGGCATTGTACCTGTTTGAAAGTACTCAAAAAACACAGAACCAACCGGATCCACTGCCAATGTTTGAAGCTTTGGATTTTTTTCGCGAATAAACTTTGCACTTCCACATAGCGTACCACCTGTACCAATGCCCGCCACAAGCACATCCAACTCATTACCCATTTGTTCATAAATCTCTGGCCCTGTCATTCTGTAGTGTGCTTTTGGGTTTGAGGGGTTATGGTATTGATTGGCAAAAAAAGAATTTGGAATTTCTGCAGCCAATTTTTTAGCAACAGAATAATAACTTTGAGGGTCTTCTGGTTCAACCGCAGTTGGACACACCACAACTTCTGCTCCAAGCGCCCTTAGTGCATTGATTTTCTCACTTGAGACTTTGTCTGGGACAGTAAAAATGCATTTATACCCTTTTACAGCAGCGATCATAGCAAGACCCATTCCGGTGTTACCAGATGTTGTTTCAATAATGGTTCCACCTTTTACAAGCGTCCCGCTTTTTTCTGCATCTTCAACAATTTGAAGTGCTAGCCTATCCTTGACCGAAGCACCGGGGTTCATGGATTCTAACTTTACATAAAAATGATGCTTAAGTTCGTTACCGATTCTTTGTAACTGTATAATAGGGGTATGACCGATGGCTTGTAGAATATTTTGATAGACGTTTTTCATGATGGACAATCTTGTACATGATTGGCAACAGGTTGACGAGAAATTCCTCGCCTAAGCTTTACTGAATTACAATATCTTTCCAAGGGTGTAGATCCCAAAGATTAGGCTCAAACCCCTTGACATAGGTTGCTTTGACAAAAGGTGTGGTTGTTTGCACCAGAGGCACAACGGAAGCCTCACGAATTAAAAAGCTTTCAGCTTGCCGATACTCAAGCACAGCATCTTCCCACCGAAGTGCATGGCTTGCAGTAAATAAAAGCTGGTCATAGGCATTGGATTGAACTCCAATAGAAGTACTTTGCGTTGACTCAAACGCATGAAGCAAATCAAAAAAATGAAAACTATCAACAGCAATTTCATCAATCGCAATACTAAACAAACCATGATTGATATTTTCAACAAATACTTCTGGGCTATCTCCCTTGACATCAATATTTGTAAATCCCAACTTTTTCCATTGCTCTTGTAGCAAAAAAACAACTTTTTGAGCAATCAGTGTTTTAGGAAACAAAATTTCCAATCGAGGCAAGTCCAAACATTGCTTTCTGTCATCTTGCCCCATACAAAATCCAAGCTGTGTTAAAATGCTTTTTGCACCATCAAGATCATAATAGTACGTATGCGGGGGATCATAAAGGTGTTGTTGATCAGGTGTTATAGAAAAAGCCGTTCTTTCCTGTTGAGAGAGCGCCAGTTTTTGAATTTCTTCTCGGTTGATGGCCATCGACAACGCTTGTCGAATTTTAAATTCACCTGTGGGTACTTTTCTCGTGTGAAATCGAATAAACAAAGTGCGCATATCAGGTTCAAAAAATAGCACATCCGAACCTTTTAAATCTTGTATCAATTCATCTGTAATAACTTGGTGACGTGACCCCCACTGATCAATTTTTCCTTTCATGAAAGCTCTCTGCGCAGCTTTGGGCTGATCAAACAGAGAAAGCTGAACTTGGGTCAGCGCAATGTTTTTTTGATCACGATAATGCGGATTTTTAGCAAAAACAAAAAGTGACTTGTTTTTCTGACTCACAATAAAAGCGCCACTTGAATGAAAATGCCCCGGTACAAAATATTTTGCAGGGTTTTCATCAAATGATTTTTGATGAATCGGCATCGATGCAGGGTGTGCAAAAAAGTATAAGATTTTTGGATACGCTTGTGAAAGCGTTATCTCAAGCACTGAATGATTTTTTTCAATAAGCGCTTTAACGCCGACTTTCTGTGGGTGGTAAAACATACCTTCTAGAATCTCAACTCCACCCTGAATATAAGATACAATATTCTTATGTGCAGATTTATTTTTAGGATCGAGGTGTCTTTTGATACCAAAGGCATAATCATTTGCTAAAATTTTATCGCCGTTTGAAAAATAAAGATTATCGCGAAGGACAAAACGTATTGTTTTTCCATCTGAACTTATCGAGTATTCCTGTGCTGCATTTGGCAAAAGCTTACCTGTTTTTGGGTCAACAGTTAAAAGTGTATCTTGTGTATTAGACAAAATTTGTTCTTCAATATCATTTAGAGGATAGATAGGATCAAGCGTTTCAACACTACCAACCGCCCCCTGACGATAAACGCCCGGAACTTTATGAACATCCGCGATCGCAGACGAATGAAAGCAAACAAGAAGAGAAAATATTCCCCATGTATGTTTTATAAAAGCGATTGGAGCTCCCCTGCGTATTTCTCAACGCCCAAAGCATCATTTTGAACAATTGCAACAAGGTATGCGTAGTGAGCATCCGATATCTTTTGCATCTCTTGATCTGCTATATCGTTCTTAAGCGTAAGTGATTGCCAAAAATAACTCTTATCAAAGCTGTTTGTCTGGCCTTTTAAATTAAAATCAACTCGATATAAAAATTCAACTGCTTCAAAGGGACAAGGTTGCACAACGAGCTTTACATTTTTTTGTTTACCAAGCGTTTCAATGTCTTTTTTGTGTTGGGCAAAATCTTCTTCTTGGATAAAAAGCGTGATCACAAACTTCTTTTTTGGATCATGAAATATTGGATGCATTTTTTCGCCCCCTGTTAACAAATACCCATCGCAAACGAATCAAAGTCCATCACGTCACCCATCATGCCTGTAAGCTCATCAGACTGGGTTTTACGGATATTTTGCTCAATCAATCGTGGTTCTTCCCATGGCAGACCGGCAAAATAGCGACTCCCTATATCATAAGACAACTCACGTGCATGTTGCAAGCGGTGTTTTTTCCCCATAATTGCAAGCTCTTTGGCAATGTCGAGTGCATCATGAGATGGGGAAATTTTGGTCAAAGAAGTGAAAATGGTTTGCAAGTACTCAAACAAAGATGCATCTTGTACCTGCTTCGATTTTAACTGGATAAAAAATACGCCTGCCTGTAGCAAGTGAACGTGATACGCTTTAACCGTATCTACTAGATTAAGCTTCTCTACAAGCGCGTCCGACAAAACACCACCGCTTCCAGACAAATAGATCTGCATGATCTCTAAATAATGCTGCCTTGGATCTTTAATTGAAATTGTTTTAAGCCCCATACATACTGAATGAAGATTTTCTGAATGTGTATCCTTTGTCACTTTAATCTGCTTTTTAGGAAACATAGAAAAAAGCTGGGCACGCGCTTCAATTGTTTTTTCATTTTTTGGAATATGCTGCGAAACCAAAAGAGGAATATCTTCATGCTTTTTGGGTGAAGTTACAATCCAAAGCGTTGAATTAGACTGTGCTATATCTTGCGTATATGCATAGGCTAAATGCTTAGGCTCTATATGTAACACTGAAAATGCTGTGCCTAGCCTTGGTTGTCCATATCCATGGACACCAAAAAGAGACTGATAAAAAAGCTCGACGGATCTAAAAAATGGCTCTTGCAGCTTTGCCGACTGGTCTTTTAAAAGTAGTAATTTTTGTTCATTAATAAAGTTTTCCGTAAATTCAGTGTGGTAAATAAGTTTTGCAATAATTGGAATAACCTTTTCTACAAGCGTGGGATGAACAGAAAAATGCAAACCAAAAAAGTCGGCAGAATTTTCAATCTCGATACGCACACCTGAATTTTCTAACTTTTCTTTTATTTTTCGCTTTTCCTCAGATCCATTAAGCATACACATCATAAGAAGCTGGGTCATACCTGCATTTTTTTCATGCTCAAAACGCCTACCACCTTCAAAGTACACAGTTATATGCGCAAGTGTTGAGGCAGGAACAACGTTTGATACAACACTTTGATTTTCTGTAATAGAAACCTGGTGCGCGTACTGAGGCTGAATAGAGGCATCTTT
>JAGRAZ010000086.1 GCA_020434345.1 Bdellovibrionales bacterium | reverse complement strand
ATCTTATGATCTACCGAATATTTTCCAGGACCAATCACCATAATCAAAATGGATAATGCTAAATACATAAGTGCGGGTTCATAGGACGACATACCGGGACCGGTTGCAACAAAAGGATCTTTCATCACAAACATATGCATGTAGGTTGCAACAAACATTGTAAAGGCTAGACCCAACATTGCCAATGAAGTAATCACACCCAAAATCAAGGCGATACCGCCTCCAAATTCAGATATTGCTGCCAAAAACTGAAAAAACCCCGGCACAGGAGATCCTTCTGGCATCCAAGAAAAGGGGTGCTGAATTTTACCCCACCCGTGGTACAAAAAGGCAATACCCATCACCAAGCGTACAAATAATAATGCAGCGGAAGCCTTGCAAGGAAGTGCTACAGGCGTAAAAAACTTCTTACAGCAGTCTTTATTCATATAAGTCTCCTTTGATATAGATTTGTAAGGGTTTATCCTACGTGAACCCTCACTATACCGACTTTCAAAACAAAGTCTTACACTTCTTTTAAAAAACCCATTCTTTACATAAAAACTTGTTGCATTGGAGATTTGAGTGTGGAATATACTTGAGCTACGGGGGACATATTGTGGAGGCTTGATGATGGTCCGCACAGCTTCAATGGTGTTCTTACTTCTAGCGCAAATCTCTAACTTTGCGTACGGGCTTCCTACAAACAAAATCAGTATCGAAATCAAGCTTACCGAAGAAGATGGGAAAGTTTATGACAATTATACTTCACGGGAACAAAAAAAAGAGTTTGAAGAAGCGTTAAAAGACAATATCCACGTCAAAAGAGCATTCGAAGGCATGCAAGAAATTGCAAACTGGATTCCAACAAACCTTGGAAAAAACTTTCTACTTTCAGGCACGTTTGACAGACAAAATATCGACAACCTAGAATCCAATGTTATTTACCTAGAAGTTCTTTGCCACTGGCAAGCATGGGGGCAAGTATACCAAGAGTGTGCCCTTGAAGAAGTTGATGTTATGAGATCATTTTTTAATGACTACCAAAACTTACAAATCCAAATCAAGGGTGCTTGCAGTGAGCCCGAAGCAATGCGTCCTCGAAACTCAAAAAGATTGATTGAACGAGACTCTTCCTAATTTTCTTATTACGTAATTATTAGTTTATTTTGAAGTGTACTTTACCCAATCGCAGGGAGACTTCTTTTGATAATGTTTTTCTTGCAACAAACTTTCACGCACTTGGGAAAATCCCTTGTTATTTGTTACTTCTTTCATTTCAATTTCACGAATCGTATTGCCTTTCGCAAGTTGCTCCACAATAAAGCTTGGAAACTCTTCAGATACTGTCAATACTGACTTTCTCAACTGTTCTTGTTTATTGAGTGGGTATGTAAATGAAGAGATAGAATATTTGGGAAATAAGAATGAAAGCGTTATAACCTCATCAGAACGACCAACATTATATATTGAAATTTCTTTTAATTCGTTACCCATCGAAAAAAACAAACGCAGATGTTCTTCATAATAACCATCTACTTCTTCTATAATAAAACTTGGCTCGTATACTTCTGCAAGCATACTTTTATTAACTGACTTCATAAAAAGACCTAACATTTCATCAACGATGACTTGAGAATATGGCTCTGATTGAAATACGCGCTGAGTTAATTTGTGAGAAAGTGCATGAATAGGAATGCGTCCATCTTCAATAGCATCCTGAAGATCAGGGACGAGCCAACGATCATGTTTGATCAACCAAAGCTTTTCTGCCTCTTCAAATCTCTGAGAAACTTTATTCATACAATGTAGAAAAGCTTCATTGATTTCAGAAAAATTTACCAGACCGTTTTCAAAGTAATTATTTCCATAAATTGAAAATTCAAAATCACCCTGTGAGGTAAAATCGATAGGGTCTGTTTCAAGTTGAAATAATCCATTTGGCGTACCAAAAAAATACGGATGTTCCAAAATAGGTTTATGAAACTTAATGAGATATTGCTCTCCCTTACCTTTGTATGCAGCTTCAATTTTAAAATCACTGTAAGAAAAAACCTGTGGGTGCGCAAACGCTCCCCGAACAAAAGGGATCTGCAATAAAAAGAATAAACAAATGGTTGTGCGTATAGCTCTCATGATTGCCTTGCTAGATAAAGGTTTCGCGGCATCCTAGCATAGCCTAACGCAGAAAGTCAATCTCTAATCCCGGCACAAGATGCGCATAACCATCTAATATTACATATTATTTTTATGCGTCCTGTTTATGTGGTTGCGTACCACCAACCCTCTTCATTACAAAAATGGCGCATAATATTTTGACAAAGATTGTTCGGCTAACGTAAGAAAATTCACATGCCAAACGTAAAGAGCATTGAACGCATTCTTACAACATTTCAAAATGAACCCTACAATACCCAAGAGGTTTCTGATGCGATTGGGTTTGTGAAAAAAAAGATCCCAACTGAGAAAATTGAAACGCTAAAGAAAAAATACCTATCTATCAAAGAGCCTTCGATTGAATCAAAGTATCTGGATGTTGATAAATTTTTGTCCAGATATGTTCGGCGTGCTGTCATGCTAGACCTTCATCAACAAAAAAATCTTTCGATTGTAGACATTGCAACAGGTGCTGGTTATTTTCCCTTTGCTTGTCAAGCCTTGGGACATCAAGCACAAGCAATAGATGTGAACACCTCTGTTATTTATAATGAAATGATTCAAGCATTACAGGTCAATCGTACCCATCACTTTATTGAGCCATACAAAAAACTTCCTGATGTAGAACAACGCTTTCACGTCGTTACAGCTTTTGCTGTATCGTTTGATCGTTATTATGAAAATGAAAACAATGTCAGCCGTCAATCAGAAGGAACATGGAATTTAGATGAATGGAAATTCTTTATTGAAGATTTGATGGAACATTATCTTTTACCTAAAGGTCTTATTTGGATTTGCTTAAACGAAAGAGAAGGCAAAACCTACCGACAAGACTTACCTGCATGGATTAAAAGTATAGGCGGTGTAGCCCTTGGTAAAGATCTGTTGATCCAACGGTAATTACACTACTCTAGTTGTTTGCCAGCTTGTTGATCGGTCTTGTTGACGATGCCAGAATAAGCTTCCGTTGCAGGCTGGGCCAGTTTCTCCAAACCAGAATTCACACCTTTTGATACCTTATCCGCTACTTTTTGCGTGTTTTCTTGTGCAGCCCTTTTACTTTTCACCACAATGGTCTTGGTTGTTGTGGTTACCACGTTTTCCGTTCCAGTCATGTTGGCAAAAAGAAAAAATCCAGAAATTACCAATAATATCAATAGAATCGTCTTCGTCACCAAACCCTCATTTCTTGTTTACGACAAGACCATTATAAGCTTTTTTTGTCTTCATTTGAAATCAAAAAATAAACACTTCTTGGCTAATTCGTTGCACAGGTCACAATAATATTTGTCACATCTTGCCCATTAACAGTGCCATCGCCATTACTTACAACACAAAAATGGCCTGTTGGTTGATCGACAACTAACACTTCAAAGTCATCACCATCTTCAAGTTCAGTCAAAAACATAAATTCTGTACCTTGCACTTCCAATTCTTCAGTGCCATTAAGCTCAAGTACAAAAACTTCGGTAGTTCCCTGAATCGTGCCACTGATTTGGAATTTTGATACCCCTGAACAATGAGACAATAAACTTGCGATACAAACAAAGCCCACAACTTTGAAAAATTGGTGTAGTTTCATATACTTTTCCTTTCAGGTTTATTCACTCTTGTAATTATAGGCGATATTGCCCAATTCATCAAAAAAACGACTTACCGACAAAGAGTGTTGTATTGTCATTTGTGCTTGTGATAATGATCTAAGAATTGGGGGGAAAATGAAAAAATTAATGACAAGTATTGTTATGGTATGTGCAGCTGTATCTACCGCTGCATTGGGGAACAATTTAATTGAAATCGAAAGCTGTGACCCGCTTCATGATAGTGCACGTTCCGTGCGCATCACTGGCTACATAGGTGATCATTGTAAGTTTAACCATGTGTTTCGATATCAAGAAAGTCAAAACTCTAAAGTTACGTGCGAACAAACTCAAGTAGCACTTCATATGGTCTACGTATCAGATGAGGATCGTTTTGGCGTTGAATTCGAAAATACGGTTCCAAGTACACTTGCCCTTTGTCCTGATAAAATCAGTCTTCATATTGAAAACTGGGAAACCGATCTTCGAGACTGGTAATCTTTGACTTTACAAAAAAGTTTCTTCGCGTTGTCATTCTTGTTAGATATAAAAGTCAGTAAACTATTGAATATTGGCTAAAGACTGAGAAAGACGATTTTTATTGGTGATGAATTTCTTTTCAAATGTAGTTTGAAATTTTTTGGCTGCATCTAGGTTTAATGCTTTTCCTACCTGAATAACACCGACCATGCCCATGATGGCGTGATTGGTACATTCAAAGATATAAACACCCTCTTTTGTAAGCGTCACTTGGGTTTTTTGACTGGTTTCACCTTGCCACGAAGGTGCTTTTTCAGGTGTAAAAACTGAATGAGAGTTGTGACCATCATCCGTAGGTACAAACACAACCGTATCACCTACTTCAATATGAATATAAGAAGGAACAAAAACCATACTTTGGCCTTCAACTTGATTGCGCATTTGAATCTCAAATGTCTTTCCAAATGCAACAACGGGCATCAAAACAACCAACAGTACAAGTGTTTGTTTGATGCCCGTTATCATTATTTTTTACAATGACCAGTCTATTTACATCACATCAAAGCGATCAAGATTCATCACCTTGTTCCATGCCTTGACAAAATCATGCACAAATTTTTTCTGTGCACCATCTGCTGCATACACTTCAGAAACCGCACGCAACTCTGAGCTTGAACCAAAGGCAAGATCTACAGGTGTCGCGCTCCATTT
>JAGRAZ010000085.1 GCA_020434345.1 Bdellovibrionales bacterium | reverse complement strand
AGAAACGCGTCTTTTTAATACAGACAAAATGATTACTGTATCGATGCGATCCAAAGAAGAAGCCAATGACTACAGGTACTTTCCAGAACCTGATCTGAAGCCTCTTTATATTGACGAAGCGTGGATCGAAAAGGTTAAAACTACCATGCCAGAGCTTCCCAATGACAGACATAGTCGCTATGTCAAAAACTACCAACTTTCGGATTATGATGCTGGCGTATTAACTTCTGAAAGAGAAATATCTGACTACTTTGAAAAAACTCTTGAATTTTATGGAACAACTGATCCTAAAAAAATTAAAAAACTTTCTAATCTTTTAACAAGTGAAGTACTTCGCATCGTAAAAGAAAAAGAAACAACAATTGATCAGCTTAGTATTAAACCTGAATTTTTGTCTTCTACCATGAAACTCATCGATGATGGGGCGATCAGCGGAAAAATTGCCAAAGATGTGCTTGATGAAATGGCGGTATCTGGAAAACCTCCTGAACAAATCATCGAAGAAAAAGGATGGAAACAACAGTCAGATCCAACAGCACTAAAGAAAGTGGCACAAGACATCATTGATCAAAATCCCACGCAAAAAGAGCAATACCTTTCAGGTAAAGACAAACTATTTGGTTTTTTTGTCGGCCAGGTGATGAAGGAAACCAAAGGTCAAGCCAACCCAAACATGATCAATGAAATACTTAAGGAGCTTTTACACAAATGAGAAAATTTGTTTCCCTCTGTGTAGTATGTATTTTATTTCTTTTTTCTTGCGATGATCTTCCTGAAAACGAATGCATCCTTAATTCTAACCAAACCTTTCAAGGATATGCCATATCCCCTGAAGGTCACCCTGAAGACTTTTCAAAATTGATCCAGTTTTACGAATTTACACAACAACAAGAAAATGCATCTGTCATGATCGGAGCCTCTTGGCGTGAATCTTTAGAAAATTCAGGAGATATTCCGCAAAGTTTTTTGGCGTTCGCAAGCCAAGCGAATCAATTTTGTTTTATGCCCGTTTGGACCATGGGCTGGTACTCTGAAGGAACTGCTCTTTTAGATCACCCAAACAATGAGGCAAACAACTCTTGGACAAACACATTTACCAAAACAGCCTTTGAAACCATGATTCTTAGTTTTGTTAATCAGGTTCGTCCTGCATATCTTTTTGTATCAAATGAAGATGACTTTTATTATGAAGATCAACCCAATGATCATCAAAATTGGGTCAATTTCTACCACACACTGTATGACCAAATTAAAAACATTTCCCCCAATACACAAGTGGGCGTTACATTTCAGTATGAGCATATTTCAGGCAAAGGCATACTGAATGGATGGAATGTACAAAATTGGACAGCCTTTGAGAGATACAATCCAGACAAAATTGATATCTATGGGTTCACAGTGTACCCGTTTTTTGCGCATCCAAATGTCGAAGCCATTCCAAGCAACTACCTTGATGAACTCTTTGATCACATTGGCAACAAACCTTATGCAATTACTGAAACAGGTTGGCCTGCACAAAGTTTTGACGATTTTCCAACTGCGTGGTCAGAATCCGAAGCACAACAAGCTAGCTTTGCACAAATGATTTTATCCCTAACAAGTGGCACGCCCATTGATGTACTTCAATGGCTTTACCTTTATCCACTTGTTGATACTTGTGAAAGCTGCGATACATGGAAACTCTTTGGAAGCATAAGTCTCTATGACGAAAATGGCGCGCCTCGGCCAGCAGCCAACGTCTGGCTTGAAAATCTTCCCTAAGATTTGCATATTTTCATTGTTTTTCTAACCAAACTAAGGCAAATCTTACAACTGTAGAATTTTAGTTTTTATTTGGGACATTTGGTTTACAACATAAACCGAGGGATTTTTTATTCTAACAAGGCCGCAGCCCCTTGAGGCTGCGGAGCGTACAACCAGTACGTGAGCAAGTCTTAAGTGGGCGAGAACAAAGTTAGAATAAAAAAGATCCGGTTTGTCTCATTTGAATACGTATTACTCTCTTTTGGAGGTATGAAGAACATTGATCAACCCAGAACTACTTGGAATACTAGGATATGTCATCCTCATGTTGTTTCTCGGGTTCTATGTGTCAAAAAGAATCCACTCTGACTCTGATTACTTCCTTGCAGGTAAATCAATGGGTCCGCTACTGGCAACCTTTTCTATTTTTGCAACATGGTTTGGGGCTGAAAGCTGTGTTGGAACTTCAAGTAAAGTTTTTCAATTAGGTTTTGGCGGCTCACTTACAGACCCTTTTGGGTATGTCATTTGTATTTTTCTCATGGGTCTGGTTTTTTCTCGCATTCTTTGGAGAACAAATTTCACCACAATCGCTGATGTTATCAGCGATCGTTATGGCAAAAAAATTGAATTTATCACGGCTGTTTTGATCATTCCCGGTTCTTTGATTTGGGCAGGCGCACAAATTAAAGCATTCGGAAACGTACTTCAAGCCAACATGAGTGTGAATATTCATATTGCTACAACCATTGCCGCTGGCGTTATACTCATTTACACAATTTCAGGAGGTCTTTTGGCAGACGCTTATTCTGATCTCATTCAAGGCTTTGTATTGATCATCGGTCTTGTTGTTCTTATGATTACTGTTGTAATAGATTCAGGGGGCATTAGTTCTACTTGGGCATTGGCACAACAACAAAACACACTTATTCAAAACACCATAGAACCAATCACATGGTCCATACGCATAGAAACACTAATGGTTCCCATACTTGGTTCACTCATGAGTCAAGAATTGGTATCAAGAATTCTCTCAACCAAAAATGAAAAAATTGCGTATCGTTCTTGTCTGTGGGCGGGCTGGATTTATTTACTCATTGGTATTATCCCTATAACGCTTGGCTTGGTTGGTTCCTCTGTGCTTCCGGGCTTGGAACAAACTGACATGCTCACACCTCTTCTTGCAAAAAAATACCTTAATTATTATTTTTATATCATTTTCTTAGGTGCGCTTGTCTCTGCTATTTTATCTACAGTCGATTCCACACTCCTTGCCGTTTCAGCGATTGCCACACACAATCTTTTTCCACAGTATAAAAACCTGCCTGAAAAGAAAAAGGTGTTTTACGCAAGACTTGGCGTATTGGTATCTGGCCTGATTGCATATGCTGTGGCTTTTTCTTCTGACACAATTTCAGGTCTTGTTGAATACGCTTCAAGCATTGGAGGACCAATTATTTTGTCGATTGTCATCTTTGCTCTATTTACAAAGATTGGGAATGCAACCAATGCCGGCATTGCAATTGCTGTAGGCGCAATAAGCTGGGTGATTTTTGAATTTTTTGTAGAAATCAATACACCTGTCATCCTAACAACTGTTATGACAATCATCGGTTACATCGGTGTATCTGTGATTCGAAAATGTTATGTAAAGCTGCCTTTTACACAGGCCACACTTCGTAAGTGGATAGGTGTCTTCTTGCCATAACACTGCTTAAAGCATCTTTTGCTTTAACCTTGCCAAGACGATACACAACGATACAATAGTAGATCCATGCATAGAAATATCATTTTATTGTGCGCTCTTTTACTTCTTGCTTCTTGCCAGAAAGAGTCGCCTTCGACTTTGCATAACCAATCAGAATTAAATGAATTAACACCAAATATAGCCTACGTACTTTCAACGTATGAAGATGCATGGAACACAACACTTAAAATTATACAATATGATTTTTTGTTTCCGATTGAGGTTCAAAATAAAGAACAAGGATTTTTCTCAACTGAAATTATAAAAGACCTCGATGAAAACCCGCCCAGAAAATTTCGTGTATCGGGTGACCTTTCCTCGAATGACAAAGAAACCATGATTAAATTGTATAAATCAGAGCAAATTTTATACACAGATGGAAAATGGCATACACGACTTTCTGACCTTGCGTTAGAAAATCAAATTGTTAGAAAAATTCAATCTGATCTTCAAAAAAAATGAGGGGTGCGTTTTGGATCAGTTTTATACTCATCGAAAGTATCTGTAATATGGGACTAGGAGTTGAAAAGTTTTGTTTGCACCAAGATGTTTCTCATCTTGAAGCAATTATGATCCGTAACGCAGGTTCAAAAGATGCTTTGCGTGAAATCGGTCTTCAAATGGAAAAAGGTGAAATTCAAACTTTCACGGACAACAACTCGCCTGAAAAATACTTCATCGTAGAACAAATTCAAACCAAGGACTGTCTATACCTTAAATCTGATGAATCCATGATGCTTAAAGTGAACAACAAAATCCAAAAGTTTATTCCCTTTGTCATGATTCAACCTAAAAATTTAACTGCTGAGTATGGTCTTCTTTTGGCCTCTGAACTTTCTAAGGGCGCTTTATCAAATGTAAATCAAAGTATTTCTTCTCATGACATTGTTGAGTATTCAAAAGACGACAAAGCAACCATTATTTATGTGGTTTGCCCCCCTGATCGCAATGAACTTTGTACACTCACCATTAAACATAGGGGGCAGTGGTACAAGGAAAACGGCAAAGTATTTGAGATGAAAGTGCTGGCACGTTCAAGAAGAGAACGTGGCGATCAAAACAAAAGTCAACGCTTGCGCAAAGACGGAGATACACCGCAGGGCATTTACCATCTATGGGGCACACTTTACACACAAGATTTTAAATTTGGAGCACAACCTAGAATTGATATCGATGGCATGCAGCCACCGCTTGCGTTTAAGCACGTGCATTCAGCCAATCTTTTACGCATTATACCTAAAGAAGCCTTTATTGATTACTGGCTTCATGAATTTTCATTGGCTTTTGCTTTGGGACGGTACTTACTTCGAATTCATGACAACAGTGTTGATCCCCAATTTCCTGACACATATACAACACCGCAAACACAACAGATTTTTCGTGCATCAGCGGGCTGCATTAACACGGGCAACCAAATGAAAAAGCTTTTACAAATTTTACAATCTTTTGATGTTGTTTCAAAAAAGCAAACAAGTACAAAGAATTTTTATGGAAGATTAGACTCACCGAATCTTCAAAATTCGTTCTTGGTTGTTATTGATCAATCTTAGATTTGTTCAAATTAATATCTTTATAAAAAAGCATATAATCACACATACCTTCCTACCAAAGTTGGTAAGGATACGCTTGCGTGTTCCGTTAGATTGATACACTAAGTAATGAAATGTAAGATTTATGTTCTGACGTTTGCCTACCTCGCTCCACTCCGTTCGTTTCACTCACTGCAAAGTCGCTCCTACGACAAACGTCTTCACATTAATAAGTAGCACCTAAAAGAGAGTAGAGAAACAGGGTAAGGACAAATTGCATGATGCAATTTGACATTTTTTTCACTTCTTGTGCATATTAATTTTGTTATTACATCCATACAAGGTTGCATCTGTTCATGAAAGATACTTCAATGTGGGACGCATGGATCATATTTCGTACAGGCGACTGTGAGCGTAGCGAATGGAGCCTGGTAG
>JAGRAZ010000084.1 GCA_020434345.1 Bdellovibrionales bacterium | reverse complement strand
TATGAGACTTTCTTGAATTCCTTTTCCGTAGCCATTTGCTTTTGCAGAAAATTTCTTTTTGACTTGACCATACGCCATGTCACTCGGATTGATCTTAAACGGATCGTGCGATATCAATATATCTTTGCCGCTCATGCTCACAAAACGGTAGGGTTCCATTTTTGGCAGGGATGAAATGGTAATTTTCTTTTCAGGATGATAAAAATCTGTGATTACAATTTCTCCTTCTATTTTTTCATACTGTAAAATGGTAAATGTTCCGTCTATTTCTGTATAAATTAATCCCGTTGTACCGTCTTTGAATCTTTTTACATCATTCTCAAAAGACATACGATGCGGGTAGTGTCTTACATCGGATTCAAAATGCTTTGCAGCTAGCATAGGATCTCCAATCACATAGTGATCAGGCATGATTCTTTTTGGATTGCCCAACACCATTACGTTTTTATTGGAGAGTTTTGAAAACACTTGGTTCACTTCTTCTTGACTGTATCCAAGGCTCATGAGTTCACGCTTGGCTTCTCTATGGGCGGCAATTTTCTCTGGGTCTGGCCGAAATTCACCAGGTCGAACCTCGAGCACGTCTCCCGGCACATGTGCGCGATGATATAAAATCTCATACACTTTTTCTTTTTGCACTTCGCTGACTGGATTGGTTGCAGGAAAAAGTATTTTTTCTACCTCTTGAAAAGCTTTCTTCTTTTCTCCAGTCAGTGTTTGAAAATAGTTTCTTGCTTCAGACACAGGGGCAATTGACCCTTGCACTACTCCTCTATCAACGACACCACCGCCAGCTTGTAAACTTGGGTCATCAAGTCCAATTGAGCGTGCAGGCAGCGCTTGATCTACTTGTTGAGGTTCAACAACCCTTGGTGGATTGGGTGCTAAGGGATGATGATTGGGAAGCGTTCGATCAACTGGCTCTACAGTATGACTAATGCGAAGGTTGGGTTTGCTTGGTACTGCTTTATTGGTTGCACTTGGATTTCCAGTTGTATAGGTGCCGTATTTTCCTACCACCGCTTTTTCATAGTCTGTAATGAGTAATCCTGTTTTTTCATTAAAAAGTTCGTTGAGCATTCTGTCTGCATCTGCAGGTTCAAACCCAATGTTAATCAACTCTTTTCTAGCCGATACAAGTGCTGCAATACGCTCATGAGAATTGTAATATACACCATCCGCAATCCTCATCACGCTTCCTTTTTTAGAAACGCCTCGCAAAATCACCAACGCTTGATTTTCTTTTCCTGCATATTTTCTTTGCGATAAAACTCCCTGAAGCTCGTCAAATATTAATCTTTCTTCATTGGCTTTCGAAATCATTTTTGTAACACTGTTTGCATCTACATCATCCAAGCCAATGGCTTTGAGCTTTCTAGGTAGATCAGAATATTGGTTTGCATTTTTGGCCTCTTCCAAAACTTGAAACAAGTGATCCTCATTCAAAGAAGTATATTTGGGTTGAGAAAAAATGCTTTCAACAGATTGAATAACTTTTTCATCTTGGGCTTTGAAGAAATCACGCGCGAGTTTGGTTCTGTATGAATTTCGAAGGTAAATGACGCCCTTGGTGCCAAAATAACCTCCAAGTTCGCCAGCTGCAGACAAGCCCATTTGCCACTGACCTTCAGATTGCAAACTCTTGGCTTTTTCTAAATCAACTTGCCCCTGCACATGTGTGGTTTGACCGCTGACTGCTGCACCTCGAACTGCATTTTCAAGCGTGTATCCCTCTGCCCACTTTAAGCCACCAGCAGCCACGTCCGCCAAGGTGAAGGTGCCTAAGATTGCTGTCGTTGCGGGCACACCAATTCCTGTTACAGCACAAATTACACCTGCGGTAATGCCACCTGCCATCAAACCGATATCCAGCTTTTGCATAAAATTGTCATAGGCGTAAAGATTCTCCATGGCACCGCAAGCAAGCAAAGCATCTTCTTTTTTACTTTTGGCAAAGTTTAGTACTTTTTGAATCGTGAGTGGAAAGGCCTGAAGATATTTTTGAATCACATCGCCCGGGTCTTCCGATGAAAGATCCTTTGTTGTGCTTTTAATCTGTGTAACAAATGCAGATCGGACCTCATCAATGCCAACCATTACATCTGCTTTAGTTATTGGCTCTGTTGTTAGGCCCATGGCTTTTTGCGTACATGCTTCCGCATCAAAACTACCGACGCGCTCTCGAAAGGAATCTGAGAAAAGAAGAATCCCCAATTTGGAACTACGTATTGCTTTAAGGTAACTTTCAGTTTTTTCTCCATAGACCTTGATGAAATATTGATCGGATGAATATTTGGCCAAGGAATCTTTTGGCGTTGCAATGCCAAACGTACCCACACCAACATGAGAGATGGCCGTGGCATTGTAACTTTTTGCCGCTTGAGCACAGATGTTGTTCACTTTTTGTATATTGTCATTGAATGCCTGCATTTCTACTGCAAGATCTGCCCCTTCTACACTTGGGATTGGGGTTTTTGCACGGTAGGCGAAAAAGTCTGAAATCATTCGTTTGACTGCTTTTTGATAGGTTTCATTGCGAACTGTTTCAGCACCAAAAGTATTTGGTTGTTTAAAATAAAGTTGCAATTCACTTGTTGTTTTGGGTCCCAGAAACATTTCACGAAAAACCATCATCGCGTAAAGAGAAGTATTAAGAGATAAATTCAATACTGAGTACATCATCACAAGTGATTCAAAGTCTCTGGAATCATATTTAGCTTGTATAGCGTCTCTAAATACGTCCATTTGTTCGTCTGTATAGGAAACTTTGTCCCGATGAATACCGAATGTTTTTTCAATCAGCTTGCGTCCACGCACATCATCTTCTCTTAAAAGATATGCACATTGATTGGCGACTTCCGCATATTCCTTTTTTCTTTTTTCATTTTCAAGTTGCTTCTGAATCATCTCTTGCGAAAGAAGCACTTTACCTTCAGCACCATAGGTTGTTCCGTTTGTTGAAATATGTGGAATGCCAAAAGCCAAAAGGTTTTGATCAATCGTAGAACTTTTTATCTCTGCATGAAATACTGGTTTGTCACCATCATAGTTCAGCAAACCAAGTCGATGTCCGTAAAACTTTGTTTCCCATGTCCACTTGCTTCGATCAATAATCCAACGTGTATACCCTTCTTTCTCAATCACTTGTTTTTTAAACTTTTTGGTTTGTGCAAACAACTCATAGTCGCCATTTTCAGGATCAATTCGATTTGTTTTCATTAAGAAACGCACATCCAGCTTTGGATCTACGTACACCCAATAAATTTCATCGTTCTCATCATACTCACTAAAATTTCCTACTTGCCTTAGAATATGGGCTTGATTGGTTTCAAAGTACTGAAGAAAGATCTTTTCCTGTGAAGCATAAACCGGAGCATCCTTCGATATCGCCCACGAAAACATTGGCAGGATCATCACCATGATCACTGCCATGCAGACAACACGTCTATTGCCTCCAAGATATAAATACAACCTGCGCATAAAAACACGGTATATAAAGCAAGACCTATGCCATGGCCTAGTCAGCATATATACAATAATATCAAGTAGATACACTCATAAAGCTTGAACAATACACGCATACTGCGACAATATTATAGACAACCTTGTCACAAGGCGCACGCAAGGCAATTCCCAACCATATTCATAGGTTACAAACCTTCGCCGCAAAAAATTTCAACTGTTAACGTGTCTTTAAAAAACGGTCTCGCATTTTTTAATCTGCAATCGTGTCATCATCATCATCAATTTCGTTGTCATCATCATCATCAGACTTTAAAGATGAGAAATTCTTTAAATTTTCTTTGATCTGATCATATGCATCTTCATTGCTATCTTCGCTAATCTCAACCACTCCTGAATCCTCATCAAGATCATCAAAGTCAATGCCATTAAATAATCCGGTTAGATCAAATATAAGAAACAATGTTTTACTCACACCCTGTTCAAGCAAAAAACCCTCATCCGATGTACTTTCTAATTCATATTCTTCATCATCATCAATCAGAATCACAAATTGAACACCATCATCATTTTCTCCTTCAATTCGAACAGACAAATCTTCCATATCATCATCCAAACTTGTGTCAGGCGAGAGATCTTCATCGTCTAGTTTTTCAATTTTGATTTTAAACTTACAATACGTAGTTGATTCAATTTCAATTTCACTCAAAGAAGGAAAAGACTCCCTGGTTATTAAATCAACAACATAAGGACCTTCGTATTCGATCTCAACTTCTTCATCTTGATCGCAATTTTGTGCGCGCTCAAACTCCAGATCACTTAAAACAATTTTTGCTTTTGTAAATGTCAAAATACCTTCGTTGAGGGCATTGCCAATTTCTGTAGAATTATACTCTCCAACAACCTCTAACTTAACCCCGGCTTGCGACAATAATGTTGACCCACAAGCAGCTAAAAAAATCATTACGATATATTGTAAATACTTTTTGTTCATTTTTTCTTCTCTTTCTTGGTTAATGGAAACAATTGAATGTTTAGATGATAAACCTCTTCTGTTTCATCATCTAAAGATCCAATGGTTGATGTTAATTCTTTTCTCATGCTTGCAATTTTATCTTTGAGTTCTTGTACTTTACTTGAAGGAATTCCAAACGTGATACCGCTGATATCTCTATCCTGCGGATCGATTGCATGCAATGATTCAATGGCTTTTTTGGCCATGGTTTCATGAAATTGCCTTGCTATCATAGACTGCAATTCTCGATCTGTTGAAACCGCGCGATCACTTTGCACAAGCTTACCGTTTTGATCCCTTTGGATTAACCCCAAAGAAATTAAAAGCTTGAGCGAGTCTTTTGCCTGTCTAACAGTAATTTTTGGATAGATCATGCTTGCAATCCATTCAGGACTTTCCTGAAAGTTCTTATGTTTAATCAATTCTCTGATGGCTGGGTGGTACCATTTTGAAAAGTATTCAAACTGCTCAGAGCCAATGGTTTTTATACGTTTCTTTTTTTGAAGCGCGATGCACTGTTCAAAATATGATTTTCTTTTTTCAGAATTTTTTTCGTTGATAAATTTTACCAACGCCAACAAATACTCCCCTTCAGAAACGCTTAATGCGAGCCCCTTGGCTACTTTTGCAACACTTTGCTCAGTCAATCCTCTTTTTCTATCTAAAATTAATTTAAGCGCACTGGGAGAAGCAAATCCTGATTTTTTTGCAAAGTATCGAAAAGAGAACGCCTTGGTTTGTGATTTGATAAAAACCACCATATCCTGAATAAACAAAGTAGGATCTTGGTATTGGTAAATATCGGGGCGAGAATTTTTTTTCACCATAATCATTGTATTTCAAGTTGGCGAGAAGGCAAAAAGCCCTCTCGCCTTTGTTTTACACAATTATTTTTTTGATTAATCATCGTTGCTATCGTCATCATCGTCGTCATCATCATCGGAACTATGGCTGGAATGATCATCGTCAGAGCCATGATCTTCAAACTCCAACGCATCTTCAATACCGTCCAAGATATCATCATAAATGTCATCACAATTACCAGAAGCATCCGTGTTTTCATTGATGACATACACACCTGATCCATTGGCTGCGATATGGCCATCCGCAATACAGCCAATCCAATCAGCATTCTCAAACCAACGATTCACATCAAGCGTTGCAAAGGTTT
>JAGRAZ010000083.1 GCA_020434345.1 Bdellovibrionales bacterium | reverse complement strand
AGACCACCACGTTCAAATGCAACTAAAGATTGGATCATTTGAAATCCATCACCTTGTGGATCAGCCCACGGATTTAAAAAACTTAAAAATCGTTTTTTTCGATAATCTGCTGAAAAAATCAGCGCGACAACAGCGCACATTCCAAGCCCAGCCAATGCTGCTAGATGATGCAAGCGTGCGCCAGCAATAAAAATCATAAGAAACATAACACTGGCCATTGTTACCGTTGTTCCAAAATCAGGTTGACGTAAGATTAATAAAAGCACAGCAGATTGAATCACTAAAAGTGGCAAAAGACCTTCTTTAAATGATTGAATTTTTGAACCCATTCTTTCGATATAGCCTGCAGTAAATAAAATAAACCAAGGCTTGATCATTTCACTTGGCTGAAAACGAAATCCACCTAAATTAATCCACCGGGTTGCGTGCTTTGCTTCGACACCCATTGAAGTTCCAATAACAATTAATAAAAGTCCAATACAAACAATAAAGATTGGAAAGCTTATTTTTTTTAACATTCGAATGGGTAAGATCATCGCAATGAACATTGCAACCACCCCTGCACCTAGCATCATTAAATGTCTTTTGAGAAAATAGGCGTGGTTTGCATAGTTTTCTGCAGCCATCAAAGAACTAGAGCTATAAACCATGACAAGTCCAACGCAGATTAACAGAAATGTCGCCCCTGCCATCCATGGATCAATATATGTAAAACGGGGGTTTTTCATATTTCAAGACTCTTGACCAATCTTGTAAAATGATTACCTCGTTCTTCCATATTTTTGTACTGATCGAAACTTGCAAATCCGGGAGAAAAAAGTACAACATCATTTCTTTTAATAGTTCGGAATATTTCAACCAATGCAAATTCTAAACTTTTGGTTAGAACGATATTAGGGTGCGAAATCTTTTGAAATAACTCCGTACCCATTTCACCAAATACCGTAATACTCATAATATTAGGAATTTCATGTATTTTCTGCACAAATGAATCAATTGATATCCCTTTGTTTTGACCACACATGATCAAGTGAACGGGTTGTGAGTACTGTGAAATAGCAAAAAGTGTAGCGTCAGGCGTTGTACTCTTTGAATCATTGACAAAAATATAAGGCTCATGCCGAACAATTTGATTACGATGTGGCAACCTTTGATAGGATGAAAGCGTGGCTTGAAAGTCTTGAATCGATATATTTTCAATATGTGCGATGAGTAAAAGTGCCAATAGCTGCGCTTTGGGCAACCCAAATGTTTCTACTGATATTTTACGACCAAAAACATAAAAATTACCATCCTTATAATATGCATCCGCATTCGTTGATCCTTTTTCAGAAAACGTTAGAGTTCTTGCAAGATTTGGTGTGGGCATAAGGTTTTTTTGATCAAAATTTATCAATGCCACATCCTTGTCACTTAGATTTTGGAATATTTTTAATTTTGAATCTTGATAGTCTTTAAACGTTTTGTGACGATCTAAGTGATTATCATATAGGTTTAATAAAATGGCGATATAAGGAGAAAACAAAAAACTTTCTCTTAACTGAAAACTGGATATTTCGACAACTGCAATATCAAAATCTTGATCAACTGCCTCTACAAGTGTTGTCCCGTAATTACCACCTAAAAAGACATGATTATATTTTCTCTGTAACAAATCATGGCATAGCTTTGCCATTGTTGATTTACCCAAAGACCCTGTAATACCTATCATTGGTATTTTTAGATTCTCACATGCAAAATCAATTTCAGTTTGCACTTTTATATTATGTTTTTTTGCTTGCACTATTAATGGATGATCAAATGGTACGCCCGGACTAATAAATAAAATATCTAACTTACTTGGCATCAATGAAGGATCATCTGAATAGACCGTTACTTGTTGATTTAATTTAGAACTTTGACTTACAAGATCATTAATTTTTTTTGAATCTGCTCGATCAAAAATATGAAATTCTTTGGCGTGTATTTTTTTGAGTAAGCTTACACCTGTTTTTTCACCAAATCCTAAGATACCTACTTTTTGATACGTTTTCTCCATTTATCGTAATTTCAATGTAGCAAGTGATAAAATTGCTAAAATAATAGATATAATCCAAAATCGAACAATTACTTTTGGTTCAGCCCATCCCTTAAGTTCAAAATGATGGTGAATAGGTGCCATTTTAAAAATTCTTTTTCCTGTGAAGCGATAAGATAAAACCTGAATAATGACACTGGAAGCTTCAAGAACAAATATCCCACCGACCAAAATTAATAATAATTCCTGTTTAACTATAATTGCAATTAAACCAATTGTTCCACCAATGGATAAAGATCCAATGTCGCCCATAAAAACCTGAGCTGGATAGGTATTAAACCACAAGAAACTTAAAGCGCTTCCAAAAAGAGCACCGCATAAAATACAAAGTTCACTTGCCCCATCTACAAAAGGTATTTGTAAATAATTTGCAAAGTAAGCATTACCTGCAACATACGCAAAAATAAGATAGGTTACTGAGGCTACAATTGTAGGGCCTATCGCCAAACCATCCAGTCCATCTGTCAAATTAACTGCATTTGAGCTTGCAACCAAAACGAATGCAACAAACGGAATAAAGAAGAGTCCCATAGGAATCATAAGATTTTTTAAAAAAGGAACTACGAGATATGTTTCAACACCCGCTCCAATAAGCATAAGACCGATTAATAAAGAAAGCCAAGCTTGCAATAAAAATTTATTACGCGCTGTTAACCCACCTTTTTTTCTCAGCTTGGATAAATCATCCATGAGACCAATAAATGCAAATCCTATCGTAGCCGCTAAACAGATCCAAGTAAGGTACAAGTCAAGACGCACCCAAAGCAAATATGAAATAATCATGGTCATCAAAATTAAAATGCCGCCCATGGTAGGTGTGCCTGATTTTTTTAAATGTGAATCAGGTACGTCCTGTCTAATATTGCTTGCTTGGCCTTGTTTCTTTTTCAAAAATCGAATGACAGGTCGACCAAAAACTAGGCCGATGAATAAAGCAGTTAATATGGCCATAAATACGCGAAAACTCGTATATTTGAAGACACGAAAAACGCCTATTTCTGCATGAAGCGGATATAAAAGATGATAAAGCATGTTGATCTCCTACAATTTTCTACAAAAGAGGGGCAATCAGTTCTTCGAGTTTCATTCCCCGTGAACCTTTGACATACAGTATATCTCCTCTTTGTAAATGTGCACGAATCTTTTGTAAAGCATTGGCGCGTTCATCCAAAATTGTGAGCTGAGACTCTCTTAAGCCTCCTAAAAGTGCGCCTTGATAATAATCTTGCGCAAACTGTCCCATCAAAAACACATGATCAAGATCACACCCGCCTAAATATTTTCCTACATCCATATGAATTTTGGAACTTTCCACACCCAACTCCAACATGTCTCCCAAAAATGCAATTTTTCTTCCCTGAAGCGCAGAGACCATAGATAAACCAGCCCGTGTAGATGTTGGATTTGCATTATAACAGTCAACAATTAGAGAAACTCCATCCTTGGTTGATAATTCCTGCATGCGCATTTCAAGTGGCTGGATTTTGGGGACAGCCTGCTCAACGACTTTTGAAGAAACTCCTAAAGAGTATGCCACGCCCATTGCGCAAACCAAATTTGATAAATTATGCTCCCCCTTTAAATTAAATGGGGCACGAATTGTTTCATCCCCATACGCAACGGTAATGAGGTCGCCTTGCACATCCCTAATCCAAACATCCGCCTGTTTATGTAATGAAACTTTTACAATACGACAAGATAGTGAAGAAATCATTTCGCAAATATACGGATCATCAAGCAATATCACAGCTGTACCGTTTGACGGCAACGCTTGAAACAATTCCTGTTTTGCTTTTGCAACACCTGCTTGATTTTTCAAATTCATCAAGTGTGATTGACCTATAACTGTGAGAACACCTACGTCCGGTTTCGCATAGGAACAATACCCTTTAAGATCACCGAATTGATTAATGCCCATTTCAATAATGGCAAATTGATGTTTATCTCGAAGTAGAAAAAGAGATAATGGAATGCCCAAATGGTTATTCCATGTACCGGGAGTAGAAAAGGCATCGTTTCCTAGTAAAACCTGAATAATTTCCTTAGTAGTTGTTTTTCCATTGGATCCACTAATACCTATAACTGTTTTTCCCCACTGATCTCTATATGATCTTGCCAATTGATGTAAGGCTTCAAGAGTATCATGAACAACAATTTCTTTAGAAGCGCCGCTTGGTTTTTCAACAACAACACCACTTGCACCCTTTAATAATGCATTTTGAACAAATTCATGTCCATCACGAGCAGCTTTAAGTGCAAAAAATAAATCACCTTTTTGTATGGATCTCGAATCTAGACAAATACCAGTACTGTTTAAAATCTCATGGCCCATACTGATTGGATTCATATATTTCTCAAGTATCTCGCGTGTAAATTGAATGTCTACACGCAATGCAAGCTTATTCATTTTGATTTCCAACATGTTTTTACAATTTCTCGATCATCAAATGGATATCGTACACCATGAATTTCTTGATATGTTTCATGGCCCTTACCAGCTATAAGCACAATATCACCATCCTCTGCAATTTCCAGAGATTTAGCAATGGCTTCTTTGCGATCAACACAAACTGAAACCCTTTTTTGATACTCAGATTCGTTTTCGATACCTGTAAGTATTTCTTCAATAATTTTTTCAGGAACTTCGGTTCTTGGATTATCAGTTGTAACAATAATTCGATCTGCATATTCATACACAGCTTTTGCCATTTTTGGTCGTCTTGTACGATCTCGATCTCCTCCACAACCAAATACAGCAATGATCCTGTTTTTTCGAAATGGTACCAGAGTTTGCAACACATTTCGAAGAGCATCTTCAGTATAGGCATAATCTACAATAACTGTAAAAGGTGCATCAATAGGGACTTTTTGCAACCGGCCCGGCACCCATATCCCTTCTTCTATTCTTTGGGTCATTTTTTTTGTTGAAACACCCAACTTTTGCACAACAGCTATAGCCGCCATAATATTCAGAACATTATAAACACCTAACGTTGGCATAAAAAATGATAACTTCTCACCAAAAACAGAAAGAGAGATCTTCATACCTTCATTTTCTGTCTCGATAGATACAGGATAAATATCTGCATCGCTTTTAAGACCGTATGTCATGATATCGGGAAATATTTTTTCCTGAACCCATTTTTTCCCAATCGGATCATGAATATTAATAACAGCATGTTTATTTTTTTTAGATGATTTCGATAGATATTTTACAAAAAGTTTTTTTTTGGCTTCTTCATACTCCTGCATTGTGTGATGAAAATCCAAATGTTCATGTGTCAAATTGGTATATACACAAATATCAAAATCGATATGGTCAATCCTACCTGTCTCTATTCCATGTGATGAACATTCCATCACAACGTGACTAACATTTTCTTCTGCCATCGCTGCGAAATAATATTGCAACTCTTCAAACATAGGAGTTGTAAGCTTTGAATCAACACTTGAATTGTTCCATCGATACTGCGTCGTTCCTATATACCCAGTATGTAAAAATTGCGTCCCCAATAAGGCTTCAATAAAATGACAAATACTTGTTTTTCCGTTGGTACCAGTAACACCTATTACGCCAAGCTTTTTTGTTGGGTGATTATATAAATGCAAACACAATGCTTTAAGATTTTCAGCACTTCTAGATGTTACCAATTGTGGAATATTTTCTTGAATTTTTGACGTTACCAAAACCGCACTCGCACCTCTCTGGATTGCTTCATTGACAAAATCTAGGCCATCTTTACGTTCACCTTTTTTTGGAAAAAAAAGATCACCTCTTGATATACTTTTTGAATCGCAATGAATTCTTGATATCTCTACGTCAGGATCCCCATAAATTTGAGCATTATTGAGAATAGATGCCAATGCGGATAGTTTCATTGCTCTC
>JAGRAZ010000082.1 GCA_020434345.1 Bdellovibrionales bacterium | reverse complement strand
GATAAATGGGTGAAGCGCATATTTACCAATCTGATTTTTATAGCGCTTATCTTCGGGGTGAACAGCTATCGCAGTATCACCCAGCATGGTTTCAGGTCTTGTTGTTGCAACCGTGATATGTGATCCATCTTCGAGTGGATATTTGAAATGGGTAAGCTTTCCTTGAATTTCTTTATACTCGACCTCAAGATCGGATATTGCTGTTTGATTTTTTGGATCCCAATTGACCAAATACGTAGATCGATAAATGAGTCCTTCATGGTATAATTTTACAAATGCATGACGAACGGCGTGAGATAACCCTTCATCAAAGGTAAATCTCTCTCGAGACCAGTCACATGAAGATCCCATGCGTCGAATTTGTTCTACAATTGTAGAACCATATTGCTTTTTCCAATCCCAAATTTTTTCAACAAATGCTTCTCTTCCAAGGTCTTCTTTTTTGATATTTTGTTTCTCAAGTTCTCGTTCAACAACATTTTGGGTAGCAATACCTGCGTGATCCGTGCCCGGAAGCCACAGCGTAGCAAATCCATCCATGCGTTTGAAGCGAATTAAAATGTCTTGAAGTGTATGGTCAAGCGCGTGCCCCATGTGTAACGCACCTGTGACGTTCGGTGGGGGAATAACAATCGTAAAAGTAGGTCTAGGATCATCAACTGAAACACCAAAATATCCAGCTTCTTCCCATTGTTGATAAAGCTGTTTTTCAGTTTGTTGAGGTTGAAAATTTTTAGAAAGTTTATTTTTTTGTGCCTTTATTTTCACCCGTAAGCCTCTGAATCTCTTCTCTGATAATTCTTTCTGCTAGGTCGGGAACCACTTCCCAGGCGATTCGCTCTATCACATTCTGAAAGACACGTGTTACAATATTTTCGATTTGCTCATTGGTGAGTTGCACAGATGAACTTGCTTCTGCAAAAGCCTGCGCTTGTGCTGGTGCGGCAGCTGGGGCTGGCTCAACTTCTTCTGAAACTTCCATTGATAAATTAGGTGCAGGGACTTCGTCCTGTTCAAGGTCAGGTGTAACATCCATAGAGAAATCAATGTCCTCATTGGCAAGCTCGATTTCAGCTTCTTCCTTGTAGTGAACTTCTGTTTTGAGTGAATCTTCAACTTGTGGTTGTGTTGGTGAAACAGTTTGAAGAGGCGTGTGTGTCGGTTCAGGATTGATTTCAAGTGGAGCGCCATCTTCCATGCTAAAAGGTGTAAATCCAGAACTGAGCGAGTCTTCTTCGAAACCACTTGCTTCTTCTTGTCCTAGATCAAGATCATCCATGTTTCCAAAAGCACCAGAGTTTTCTGGCATTACTTCTGGAGAAGGATTTGCGGCAGGGGTAGGAGAAGAAATAGATAGGGAGTCGTTGACTCGTTGAAGTAGTTCATTGGAATCAAATGGCTTTTGAATAACACCTACAGCCCCTAGTGATTCTGCTTTTGCTTGATCAACGTCATCTCTAGCTCCTGCAAGCAAGAGAACTGGAATGTTTTTGGTTTGTTCTGAAGTTTTTAGCTTTTTGGTCAGCTCAATGCCTCCAAGTTTAGGCATCGTTACATCTGCAAGAATAATGTGGGGTAAGAACGCTGAGCTGGTTGTGAGTGCATCTTCGCCGTTGCTTACAAATTTTACGTCAAAGTCCTCTTGTGCAAAAGTAATTCCGATGGACTTTTGTATGACTACGCTGTCATCAGCAACTAGAATCTTTTTAGACATGGCTCGCTTCCTCTTTATTAAACCAGAAGTATATAGGATGTAACGTATAAATTATTGAATGTCTTGATAAAAATGTCAACAACTTGCGAAATCATATGATATGAAAAGCCTATCATGTGGGAATCGAGACTTTTTTTACGCATTGGCGCAGGCTATTTGAAGGGAAGAACTTTTGATGGCCCCAAGGGAGGCAAAACAGTCAGGCCAATCTCTGATCGAGTCAAAGAAGCTCTTTTTGATATTTTGGCTTCAAGACTGCCAGATGCGCAAATCCTTGATTTATTTACAGGAACTGGGGCAATCGCTTTTGAAGCCTTAAGTCGTGGAGCAAAAAAGGTAATTTGTGTCGAACATGATCGAAGAAATATTCAGCTCATTAAGAAAAATGCAGAAAAACTGGGCCTTTTAAGTCAGCTGGTACTTTTGCATGGTGGCCTTCCAGAGGAGCTGCTTAAAGTTAGAGGTCAATTTGATCTCATTTTTATGGATCCTCCTTTTGCAAGTGATGTAGCACAAGAGCTTTTTCCGATCATTGCAAAGAAAAAACTTTTACATCCGAATGGAAAAATCATTTTGCAACGTGATCGACGCTCAGAAGTCATTGCAAGTATTGACTTTGTTCTGGAACGAAGTCATAAGGTGGGAGATTCTATATTGTATTTTTATTCGCACGGACAAGGAGATCAATAAAAAATGCCAAAATCAACCGCAGTGTACCCCGGTTTTTTTGATCCCTTCACGCTGGGACACGTCAATATTGTAGATCGTGCGAAGGATGTTTTTGACACAGTGATTGTTGCAATTTCAAAAGATTCAAACAAAGATCCGCTTTTTTCATTTGATGAACGCATGGCATTGGCTGAAGAAATTTTTAAAGGTGATCAAAGTGTTCGCGTTGAACCTTTTCAAGGATTGCTTGTGCATTATATGGAAAAAAATGATTACCGAACTATTTTACGAGGGTTACGCACTGTTTCTGACTTTGAATATGAATTTCAAATGGCGCTTGCAAATAAAACGATGAGTCAACACATTGAAACTTTTTTTATGATGACAGACTCTAGATACTCATTTATCAGCTCAACACTTATTAAAGAAATTGCACGACTTGGGGGAAGTGTGGATAATATGGTTCCAGCCATTATTAGTGCAAAATTGAAGGATAAATTTTGATGAATTTGAATCGTTCATTATCACGACTTGTTTCTTCGCAAACATTGGCACTTAACCAAAAAGCAAAAGCGTTAGCTGCTTCTGGGCGCAAGATCTACAACTTTACTGCAGGCGAACCAGATGGAAATACACCTGATCATGTTCAGAGCGCTGCGATCCATGCAATTCAGAGTGGAAAAAACCGATATACAGATACTGCAGGCATTATAGAGTTACGGGAAGCGATTTGTCGTAAGGCAAAAAATATTTATCATCGCACGTATTCAACAGATGAAGTGATTGTATCCAGTGGCGGTAAGCAGGCTATTTTCAATGCACTTTATACGCTGCTCAACCCAGAAGATGAGGTTGTTATTTTAACTCCAGCGTGGGTGTCTTATCCGAGTTTGGTGCAGATGTTGGGCGCCAATGTTGTTGAAGTTTCTTCAACAATTGAGCAAGGTTTTGTGCCTGATGTTTCAGCCATTGCGTCTGCAATCACTGATAAAACAAAGCTATTGATTTTAAATAGTCCGTGCAATCCTTCAGGTGCTGTCTATACACAGGCTTTCGTAAATGAATTGGTTGATCTACTAGAAAAACATCCAAATGTTTTTGTGATCAGTGATGACATTTATGAATATTATGTTTTTGAAGGTGAATTTGTTACGCTATCAAAGCATCCCAAGTTTCCCAAAGAGAGACTTATTATTATCAATGGTGTGTCTAAATCGCATGCAATGACAGGATGGCGTATTGGGTATGCACTTGCTGATCAGCGTATTGTGTCTCCAATGAAAAAAATTCAATCCCAAGTAACATCGAATCCGTGCTCTATTTCTCAGTATGCTGCACTTGAAGCCATAAAAACTGAGGATGAAAAGCCAAATCCATTTAAAGAATCATTTAAACAACGAAGAGATATTGCTTTTACAGAGTTGTCCGAGTGTGCTGATCTTCGAGTCATTTTGCCCCAAGGTGCGTTTTATATTTTTCCAAATGTTGAAAAGGTTATTTCAAAATCTAATCTACAAACAGATGTTGAGCTTTGTGATTTTCTTTTGGATACATGTGGTGTCGCTACAGTTCCGGGATCGGCTTTTGGTCTTCCCGGTCATTTGCGGTTAAGTTATGGTCTTCCTATCGAAGAGTTGCGCAAGGGCATTTCTTTGATGAAAGAAGGTCTTTCCAAGCTTGAAAAAAAAGCTTAAGATGGTGAACTATGTCTTTTGATGAAAAGCGCAAATCGCTGCGTATTCCAGTTACGGCCAAGGTTCAGATCTCTAAGGAGGATTCTGAAGGGGTATATTTTACTGAAGACCTTTCAAAAGGGGGATTCCAGATTAAGATGGATGACCCACCTTATGTAGGTACACTCATAAAAGCGCAAATTTCCCTCCCAGATGTGGAAGAACTTATTGAAGCTAAATGTGAAGTCGTTTGGCGCCAAGAAGGAAAAGGGTGTGGTGTGAAATTTAAAATTATTACAAAAGCCAACCTTATGATTTTGGAAGAATTCTTAGAAGGCCAAGGGAGCTAAGCTAAAATTTTGATTAGCACTTTAAGTGCTCACTGTTTTTTTGGTAATACTTTTGAATAAACACTTTTTTGAATAAATACATTGATTAATTCTGCATCCAGCTTGTTACGAGCGCCTTCAGCAACTAAAATATTAAGCGCATCCTTGACTGAAATTGCTTTTTTGTAGGGGCGATCACGAGAAACGAGCGCATCAAAAACATCAGCAACAGCCATGATTTTTGCAGGAAAAGGAATTTGTTTGTCAACAAGTCCCTGCGGATAACCACTTCCGTCAAGTTTTTCATGGTGAGCATGGGCAATGTCAGGAACACCTTTTAGATCATTAACCCACGGTATTTGTTTTAAAAAATGAAAAGTGTAGGTCACATGCGATTCAATAGCTTTTCTTTCATCAGGTGAAAGTGAGCCATGACGTATTCTGATCTTATAGATTTGATCTGACGATAATATGTTTTCTTCCCGTCTGCTGGGTCGTTGGAAATAAAGCTCACTCAGAAAACCTATGATTTTTAAATCGTCTTCAGATATATTTGAAGGCTCATTGTATTCTAAAAGAAGCGCATATGCTTGGTCAGCAAGTCTAAACTGTTGTAAATATTCTTTTTCAAATTCGTGAAAGAGTTGTTCGTCAAGTTTGCCTTCTCGTAGAATATGATCAATCTTTTTTTGTTGGTATTCAATGATTTTGGTTTGCTTCCACAAATCGATGCGGTCTTTAACTTGAGAAATTTCAAAATCAAACAGTTTACGTGCCTTGGTAAGTACCGATTCACGTACGCCAATTTTTCCGAAATCGTGAAGGAGGGCAGCGTACTCAATTTCTTTGAGCTGGGAATTTGTAAAATATATAGATCGAAATGGACCATGGTCTAGGTAATGAAGCTCGTCACAAAGGCCGAGTGTTAATTTTGCAACACGTTCTGAGTGACCATAGGTGGTTGGATCTCGTGCCTCAATTGCAGTTACTGAAGCGCGTATAAATCCATCAAAAAGCTCGCTAATGTTTTCATAAAGTTTTGCGTTTTGGATTGCAACAGTGGCTTGAGATGTAACTGATTTTAAGATGGATTCATCTGTGTGTGTAAATGGTATGATCATTTCTTCAAAGTTATCAAACGTGATGGGTACTTTTCGGAAATTTTTCTTGTTCCAAATTTCTATGACACCGATGAGCTCTGCCTTTCGGTTGATAAGAGGGTAGGCGATAACACTCTGAAAAGGGTATAAGCTGTCTGTATCGAGATTTTTTTGAAATTCGAATGGATAAAGCGTGATCTCATGAATGTTTTCAAGTCGAACGGGTTGTTTTTTGAGTGCTACGTAGCCTGTTACAGTTCGGGTTGAAATATCAAGATAGGATTCAAATAAGTTTAATTCACCAATATCATAGGATGAACAGGTGAATTTAAGTTGTTGCTGATTTGTGGAACGATTATGATCGACCAAATAAAGGCATGCGGCATCGGCGGTAAGTATTTTTCGCGCTTTTTTTACAATGAGGCGAAGAAGTTGATCTAGATTTTTTTCAGCAGTTAATGCTGCGCCAATCTCATTGAGTTGTTC
>JAGRAZ010000081.1 GCA_020434345.1 Bdellovibrionales bacterium | reverse complement strand
AGCTTTTCGATCTGAGGAAGGTTTTGAAACGTGACCAAAAACATAGCACAAGCCACACCTAGCGCTAACGCTATGAGCCCTGTGATGATCTCAGATCTGTACGGTAGTATGTACTTTTCTACACTTCGCATCTTTTGTGAAAATATGATAACTGGACACTGGCACAAGCACAAAGTAAATCTTCAAAGGCACAATAGAAGGTAGTTGTAAGCGTGGAAGAAAGAATCAATCAAATTCAAGAAAAAGTACAAAAGCTTAGAAAATCAATGGAGGTAGATCGTAAAACCCAAGAGCTAGAAGTACTTGATCAAAAAATGTCTGATCCCACTTTTTGGGATGATCCACAAAAAGCAGCACAGATTCAAAAACAAAGAAGGCTTTTGTCGGATGTTGTTGAGACCTTTGCGAGTCTTGATAAGGATATGGTGGATTACCAAGATCTTTCTGAGCTTGCAGAAGAAGACCCTCAGCTTGAATCCGAACTAACAGAGCAGGTTGAAAAGCTAGAAAAAAGAGTTGCACAGCTTGAATTAAAAAAAATGCTCAGTGGGGAAATGGATCAAGCCGGAGCCATTGTGGCAATCAACAGTGGGGCCGGTGGAACAGAATCCCAAGATTGGGTTGCTATGCTTTTTCGAATGTACATGCGTTGGGCAGAGAGGCACGGGCATAAAGTTGAAGTCGAAGATGCGGTCGTTGGTGAAGAAGCGGGATATAAGAATGTCACCATGACCATTGAAGGAGATTTTGTTTACGGGTATTTACAAGCTGAAACAGGTGTTCATCGTTTGGTGCGTATTTCACCTTTTGATTCTAATAATCGTAGACATACTTCGTTTGCTTCAGTGAGTGTATTGCCACAAGTCGATGATGAAATTGTAATTGAAATCAATGAAAGTGACCTTCGTATTGATACCTATAGAGCATCAGGTGCTGGAGGTCAGCATGTTAATAAAACAGACTCCGCTGTACGGCTTACCCACCTTCCTACAGGAATCGTTGTTCAGTGCCAAAATGAAAGATCTCAGCATAAAAATAAGGCAAGAGCCATGAAAATTTTAAAAGCACGTTTGTATGAAAAGGAACGTGAGGAGCAAGAACGAAAAAAAGCTGAAAGAGAAGGAAAGAAAATGGGCATTGACTTTGGAAGTCAAATTCGAAGTTATGTTTTGCATCCATATCAGATGATCAAAGATCACCGAACAGACTTTGAAACCAGTAATACACAGGCTGTTCTTGATGGAGAGATTGACTCTTTTATTAAAGAATATTTATTGATTAAATAAGATCGTGCAAAAAATGTATGATTACATTTAGGTTTGGATCCACAAAAAACTTTCTTGGTTGCCCTGAGGTCCTTTGATGACGCAGGGAGCAGATTTGATAGACGAAAAGTTATATGTTTCTTGAAGGTAGGTAACCATATCTTCTAATGCATTTTGACGTATGACAGGGTCTTTTACAACGCCTCGGTCATTGTGTTTTCGCTCTACTTCAAATTGTGGTTTAAAAAGAACTAACATTTGACCATCGTTTTCCAAGCATCGTACTACATTGTGCATAATTTTTTTGATAGAAATGAAAGATAAATCCATCACAATCCATCTAAACTTTATGCCAAAAGTTTCAGGCCTAAGTTCGTCTACGTGAAATGATTCTTTCCAAATAACTTGCGGATGTTGTTGTAGAGATTTATGAAGCTGATTTTTCCCAACATCAATACAATAAACCAAGTGCGCACCGTTTTGTAACAGGCAGTCTGTAAATCCGCCAGTTGATGCGCCGACGTCAAGGACAGTTTGGTTTTTGATATCAATAGAAAAGTGATCAAGGGCTCCTTGTAATTTAATACCGCCACGGCTAACAAATCTTGCTGAGGGTAGAATTTCAATTTTTGTGTTTTCTGGAAACAACTGACTTGGTTTTTTGACCTGTTTTTTATTTGCAAGAACAAGCCCTGCTTCAATCAAGCTTTGTGCCTTGCTTCTAGATTCACAAAGTGCAAGAGAAACCAAGAGGTGGTCAAGGCGTTTTTTCATGAAGTTCGAGCGACAATATAATCTGCAATGTTTCGAAGGTTTGTAAAAGGCAGGCCAAGTCTGTCAAGTGCATCGATTGCTTTTTTATGAGTTGTTAAAAGAAGTTTTTGTGCTTCCTTCATGCCGAGTAGGGAAGGGTAGGTTGATTTATTTTTTCTCAAATCACTTCCCGCATTTTTGCCAAGTGTTTGTGAGTTTTGCGTCACATCTAAAATGTCATCTGCAATCTGAAACGCAAGTCCAATGGCTTGACCAAACGTACGTAAGGTGGAAATTGTATTTGCATTTGTTGTTGCAACAAGCGCACCTGATACAACAGATGCTTCTATGAGTTTTCCTGTTTTATGACGGTGGATGCTCTCCAGTGTTGATAAAGAAACAGACTTATTTTCGTTTTCAAGGTCAAGCGCCTGACCTCCCACCATGCCTTTGTATCCTGCAGCTTTTGCGATTTCTGCAATCACTTGAAGACAAGTATTTGAATCAAGATTTGTGTTTGGATCAGAGAGAATATCAAAAGCAAGTGTGTTTAGTGCGTCTCCAGAAAGAGTTGCATGCGCTTGCCCATAAATAATATGGTTTGAAGGTTTGCCACGTCGAAGATCATCGTCATCCATGCAAGGAAGGTCGTCGTGGATTAATGAGTAAGTATGTATGCACTCCAAGGCTAAAGCAATTGGATAGGCTTTTTCAACATTGCATCCTAGCTCTTGACATGTAGTAAGGGCAAGTAAAGGTCGGATTCTTTTTCCGCCAGCTTGCAAGCTGTACTGCATTGATTGGGTTAACGTAGATGATGAAGTGGAGAAGTTACACGCTTGGATCAGGTGATGTTCAAAGTCAGGGTAGAGTTCGGCGATCGTGAGGATTGTTGTCATGCTAATTTTTTAGCTGAGAGATAAGCTTTTCAATTTTTTCTTGCGCTTGATCCAATTGTTCAGAGCAAATTTTTGATAGCTTTGTGCCTTCATCAAAGAGCGCAATAGATTCTTCTAAAGGAAGTTCATCAGATTCAAGTTTATGAACGATTGTTTCTAGTTCTTTAATCGCTATTTCAAATGACTTTTGCTTGCTCATTATGCTCTCCTGATGATGCTTAAAAATCGAGTAAAAGCTTTGTTGCGTAAAAACTCAAAAGAACCATCATGCAACCGGTTATGATAGTTCCCAAATACAATGCTTCTCTTCTTTTTTTCCACTCTTTCAATCCATGACCTATAAAAATGAATGAGAACATCAAAAAGAGTAACTCTAAGATGCAAACAATCATAATGTGTTTCCATGAATTGGGCTCTAAACCTGACATAGGCTGGTTGTACGCAAAATCGCTTTAAAATTCAAGTATGGATTGATGTAAATTTACGCTAGTTGTTAACAAAGCGGCCCACAAGCCCGGGGTTTTCTTGTGCAGTGCCACTTGCATTGCGGACGAAATTTCTCTCTACGCTCAAGCTACTTGGAGTTTCAATGTAGACTCCACTGGAATTATCGTCAGTCGTTGCTTGGCCTTGGACTTTAAATGAATTTTGAAATTTGATTTTAACCTTGTTAAAAGTAACATCCGATCCATTGGATGCTTGTTGCTTTGGTGTTAATATGACTTCTGTTGTTCCAGCTTCATTGTTTCTTCGGATAAGTACTGTCGGATCAAAAGTTCCCGCTAGCGTTCTTCCAATATGCCAAGTGAAATCTTGAACAGTATAATTTTGATCTTGTTGAAATGATGTCGTTGAAAAACTGCTAGTAAGTGTGCCACATAGTTCCATGATATCGTTTTTGGTTTGGCAATTTTCACAAAACTGAACATCTCCCTTGATGTAGAAGTATAGAAAATCATTATGTCCAGCTGGGGCATTTTGCTGGCAAAAGCTATAGGCGCTCTGTCCTGCAGCGTGACCATATTGTCCATCCAAAATGAGATAAATTTTTTGATCTTGGATTTGAACAACGCTACCCAGTGGAGCACTTTCATTTAAAAAACTACTGGTTAAAATACTAGAGTATGAAGTGTCTTTAAGAAGATTGTTAACAAAGTCTTGCCACCAAGCTTGGTTTTGAGTTGCTCCTGGATTGTTGGGGTCACCGGGAAAATCAAAACGGTCTCCAATGCCGTCACCATCTGTGTCTCCATCATTGGGGTCTGTACCCATCATGGCTTCGCACTCATCCGATAAACCATCGCCATCTGTATCTGTGCCTTCATAGCTTGCATCACATACCCCGGGTGTTCCATTGCCTTGACCAGGTCCTGAACCGTCATCTCCTTTAAGAAGTTCAAGGGCGCCACAATGGCTTAAAAAAGCAGCCATGATGCTAATTACGATGATATGGATCGTTTGGTATGTATTTTTCTCAATCATGGGACCAGTAGAAATATTTCAATCTTCATGCCAAGATAAGGATGTATTTATATAATAAATACAATGGGTTATATCCAATGTGGGGATGTGGATAAGGGTGAAAAATCAGCACCTGTAAAGACAGCTGCGACGTTTTTTGATCAAAAAAAACTACAGTGTTTGGGGTTTAAAGAATTATTCGTTACAATCGTGCCTTGTTTTGAAAACCTTGCACGCACATACAGCAGAAAATGGCTCTCGTATTTTTTGGGTTCCCAATGAAGATAACGTTATTTCTATTGGGATGCTTCGATGGCCTCATGTCAAAACAAAAACAGAACTTTTGACCATGGTTTTATATCATGCGTGGATGGTGCAAAACTATTCGCGAGGATCCAAAGATTGGGGAAAGCAAGTTCGCTCGCACCAAGGTATGCTTCGACTTTGGAGTGCTCCGCATAGCGTAAGCGCATTAATTCACACCAATATTGAAAATTTTTCTAAGCAACTTCGCGTGATGGATGAAATTTTTGCTGATAAAAATATTACAGAAGAAATGTTTGTAAGTACGCAGGCCCAACTAACCTACTCCTTGCAACAATCCGATCAACATGCGCAAGCAAAAATGAAACTCATAACATCGCTGCATATGTTTGAAGCTTTTAAGCCTTATCTTAGTAGTCAACGTGACTTGGGTCTTGATATAGGAACGCTTGATTATGAAAGTTTCATAACTGGCATAAAAAAAATACAAAAAACACCTCTGACAATTGTTGTTTTTGGCGGCACCCAATCGCAGTATGAACAGACATGCGCATTTTTTGAAAAAAAGAAAATTCAAAAAAATGAAGTTGAGTTGTACGCTCCATTTGAATCAAACCAAATTGATAGACACCTCTCTGATGATCCCGAAGCCGTTAATGCGCTTTATTTTTCTTTGCAAACTAAAACAACCAAAGAGTTTTTGTTTTTAGAAATTCTTACAGAGCTTATGAAAACAACATTTCATACAGATTCGCAAATTTCAGTTCAGCTTGATCACGCCCAATCCAGTTCTTACTTGGGGGTAGAGAAAGCAATGCCCATCACTGATATCGCTGAACATGTTGAAACGATGTGGGGAGTCTTTATTGATGCGTCTAAGAAAGTACCAAATAAAGAAGAGCTGCAACAAGCATTGCTGAGTGTGCAATCAAAGTTTGCAGCATATTTACAAGATGCTGAATCGTTTATTCGTTATCAAATTGGCCAGCATCAAATGGTTATTACGCCTGAATTGGTTCACCAATTAGAAACTTTTAATGAAATCAATGTGTCAGAATGGATGGAGTTTGTATCCTTGGTTTTTCAATTTGAAAAACAGCATTGGATTGAGGTTGTACCGAGAGTCTATGGAACTGGTGCCAGTTCTGATTTACGTTTTGAGAGTTTGAAAAAACGCTTAGGTTTGAAAAATGATCAAAAACAAAACTATCTTGCAGATCAATATCGCTTTGAAACCTTTATAAGGGAAAAAGATGCCTCTATTCAGCCTCAGTACGCGCACCAGGTTTCTATTACAGAAAATCTAAGTGTTGTATCAAACGTTGTTCCTGCCTCAACACTTGCGCATATAACTGTGTACTTTGAAGGTG
>JAGRAZ010000080.1 GCA_020434345.1 Bdellovibrionales bacterium | reverse complement strand
GGTAACATGTTTTTGGTCCATCCTTTTGTTGAGCCAACCTTTATGGGCTCAACAAAAACCCGAAACTTCACCCTCAACACAAGGCAAACTTTCTCAAGAGCTAGAAAAACCAAGATCCAGCAAAGGTACGTTTGGTGTTTATGTGGGAAGTAAATTAAACACCTATCAATCAGCGCCAGAAGGTATAGCAATCAAAACAATCGATATTCAACCCTTTCAAAAAAGTTTACAAAAAATGAAAAATACAAACTTTGGGTTGCTTTCAAATGTGGAACATAATTTTCAGTCTCAAAACTTACGCATTCCTTCTTTTGCTGAACACTTTCCCCAAATTAATGTAGAGGCCATAACATCGCTTATAAATCAGGGTGCTATCTCTCAGTATCTTGTTGCACACCTTCGACAAGCTGGTGATTTAACAGCCCAGTGGCAACCATATCTTTCTGAAATCCAAACTTTGATTTCGCAAAATCTTCACTCTATTATTGACCTACCCAGCGTTGGAGAACAAATTTTCAACCTCGTTCAAGACCCGACTTTTCAGCAAACATTTATGCAAACCATGGGGCAGTTGGAGTCCATTCAACTTGACAACATTCCATGGGAGAACTTTTACAATGCGGATGCGCTTCAATCTTTGCTTGAAGACTATGCGCAAGCTTTTGACTTAACAATAAACGACGGTCAAAACTTTCTTGATCACACGACCACCGCACTTAACAACACGGCTCAAATGACCATCATGCAAGGTGTACAAAGCCTTTTTGCGCACGGTTTTTCGATAACAGATAAAAGCGTGAAGTACACGGATCCAAACTCACCATCCAATCAATTTCAGTTTATCTACGCAATTGATGACAGCGCTGTACAATTTAATGGAACAGCACAGGATGGTATACAATATGGCGTAAGTGGAAACCTGGGTTCTTATGTTCAGTTTCATGGAAACGTTTCTTTAAACACCAATAACCTTCTTCAAGGGCTATCCCAAGAAGCACAATCAAAGCTTGAAGACGTTCTTAATTTAATACAATCAGCAGTTAACAACGAAATTTCCATCAACGAGTTTTTAGATTCACTTCAAAATGTTTCAAACAATATCTCAGAAGATATGCTTCCTCTACTGCTTGCGCATCTACAGCGAAGCCTTACAACCGATCTATCTATCACACTTGATTTTGGCGCTTTATCCAATAGCTTTTCAGGAAGCGGATCTTATCAATTTATTGATATTGCGCTATCTACGTTGGCCAATGATGTAGGTACGCTGACTTTTAACAAACAAAACATTCTTGCCATTACCCAAATGATTGCTTCCAATGCATCTGAATCTGATATTGCTTTGTACATCTGGGAGGATGTAGCTGGATATAGCGTTACCAAAGTGGGTTATAATGTTGCTAGAGATGCGGTCAATTCACTTCTTGCAAGGCATTTTCAAGGCAACATGTCTGTCATTGCGTATGGCATGTTTGGAGACGGCATTTTAATTCAATTAGACCAAAGTTTATATGCATCAAAAAGAATTGGTAAAAATTTTATTGCAACAGGTTCATACAACGAAAGGCATATAAACAATTCACCCCTTCTTAAAGAAGACGGTCATTTGCACTTGCGAACTGAAGTTCAAACCCATTCTCTGGGTGTAGCCTATGTGCCTACACTTTGGAAAAACCTCAAGACAAAAACAAAATTAAATGGTGTAATTCAACTGGAAGGCTACATGATTCGACCTATCAGCGCTAGTGTACTTACCAAAGCAGACACCAACAATGACCAACAACTTGAAGTAATTAAGCTTTATGACATACCACTCGAAGAGTTTGAGGAAACCAATAGGCCCTACTATGTGCCTTTTGCTTCTGCAGGACTCATCCTTGAACAACCTGTTACGAATTGGTTTGCGCTAAGTAGTTTTGCGCTTGTCTATCCAGGTCCGGCACAGCATGGAGACCTTAACCATGTTGAAAGATCTATCGTTCCTCGGGTACAAGGTGGCGTTACTCTTGTAGTAAACTTATATGCGCAACCAACGCGAAAGTCGTATCGTTGATTTTTTTAACTATCCTTGTAAATATTTTTTTCTTAAACTTTTTGGAAGTATCATTTTTAGAATAAGCACGGTCACACCTGACAAAACGTAAATGAGCCCTATCACAAAAGTTGCCCATAATGGTTTGAGTGCCACAAACATGATGCCCAGAATAATAATTAACAATACATAGAAAGGAAGTCGCTTTTTTAAAAACAAACTTCGAAAATTTCGATACGGCACTTTGCTCACCATCAAAAGTGCCAAAAGAATCACAAGCGCAAGTACATAGTACTTAATTGTTCCAATATACGGCAAAGAAAGTTCTTCTAATTTTTCTCCATTAAAAATTAACATGAGTCCACAAAGCATAAAGGCGGCCATGGGAGAGGGAATACCTTGAAAGTGAGATTTTTCCACAAAGCCAACTTGCACATTGTACCTTGCCAACCGTAGTGCAGTGCAACCAACATATAAGAAGCATGCAATCCAACCGATGCGGCCAAAGGAACTCAACGACCATAAAAACATCACAAGCGCAGGTGCAACACCAAAAGAAACCATGTCACTGATAGAGTCATACTCTACACCAAACTTGGACGCCGTTTTGGTCATATTCGCAACACGCCCATCTAACATATCGGCAATGGCTGCAAAAATAATTGCTATCGCACATTCTTGAAACGTATTGTGACCTTCCATGGTGATTTGAACAGCACGAATAATGGCATAGAAACCTAAAAATAAATTTGCGGAGGTAAATAAATTTGGAAGAACGTATATGCCTCGACCTAATCCTGCCATGCTATTTCTCCAATAATACTTTTTCCGGCAAATACTTTTTGCCCCACTTGAACTTCAATTTTGGTATCAAGCGGAACATACAAATCAAGGCGTGATCCAAAGCGAATCAATCCGTAGCGCTCCCCTTTTTGTAAAACTTCATCCATTTTAGCCCGACAGATGATTCGGCGTGCAATGAGCCCTGCAATTTGTACAAATAAAATCTTTTGTCCGTGATGTTCAAGCGCCACTCCCATTTGTTCGTTTTCTAGCGAAGCTTTTTCTTTGAATGCGCCCATGAATTTACCCTCATGGTACTTTAACCCAATTACTTTGCCTTCGATTGGACTTCGATTCACATGCACACTAAAAATATTCATAAAAATGGAAATTTTGCGCGCTTTTCCTGTAAGTAAATAGGGATATTCAACTTCTTTGATCTCAATGACTTTTCCGTCTGCTGGACTTGCAAGCACATGTTCACCTGCTGGTAGTTCTCTTTCAGGATCACGAAAAAACCAGATACACCATACAGACAATACCGAAAAAGCAACTCCCACAATGGTTGCATGCATATAAAAAGCAAAAGATGTAAGACCTACAAAAAGTAGTATAAAGGGATACCCATCCATGCAAATCCCTGCAAAACGCTTTACTTTCACCATGTTACGTCCTTTTTTTTCATTAGAACTTTGTCTGTATCATGGATTGAATAAATGCAACAATCTTCTTTGTTTTGCATCTTAGCCACGTTTATGGTTATAAAATGAAATCACCCATGAGCAAGGAGAGCACCATGAGAAAATATACCTTTTTATGTATGATTATTTTTTTGGCCCATTCAAACCTGTTGGCCAATGAACACGCACCACTCAAAGCACAAGAACCTGAAATGTTTTCTCAACTTAAAACACTAATCGGCAGTTGGGAAGGTACCACTGAAATGAATGGAGAAAAGCACTCAGGAAAACTCACATATGAACTCACTTCAGCAGGAACAGCGATTGTGGAAAAATTGTTTGCAGGTACACCCCATGAAATGACCACGGTTTACACAGATGATGGAACCGTAACACATTATTGCGCCATGGGTAATGCTCCTGAGCTAAAGCTAACAAAAAAAACAGACCAAGCAATTTCTTTTGAGCTTGATGGAAAAAAAGGCATCGGGTCTAAAAAAGAAAACCACATGCATGCGTTAACGATTACATGGAAAGATCAGGACACCATTGTTCAAGACTGGGTATCGTACAACAAAGGTAAATACGCTGATACAGCTACTTTTACGTGGAACAGAGTTCAAAAATAATTAACGTTGTTTTTTTTTGTTTTGAATATGGCGGATTTCGTTAAGAATCCTATTTATTCTTTTTGTTTCAATACGTAGTTCATGAAGAATATCTGGATTTTGTAACAAATCTTTTGTCAATAAAACGTTCTTTGATAACAATCGTTTAATGTCATTTTTCCTAAGCGATGTTAAACAAGTAACAGGCTGCAAGTCATAATCACGAATCATATCTTGAATTGTATTTTGGGGTGGAAAATTTGCACCCCAAAGCTGTAACCCAGCACAAGCACTATATTCAATCGCATCAAGTGAAAACGTTGTATTGGTGATTAACCAAAACTCATCAAACTCGTTGGCTGCATTTTTTCGCAAATCTTCTGACCTTGCAGAAACATAAAGTGCGGTTTTGATATCATTGCTTCTACTTGCATCATTATGAAATTTGCATTCTACAAGTATTGTCTTATTTTCTTTTTTTCCCACTACATCAATCTCATGATCAATACATCGTCCTGCCATAATGCGATTGGTACTTACCTCAAATCCGAGATGCACAAGCATTACGCCAACGAATTTTTCAAATAAAAAACCATCCGGCCCCAAACTTAAAAGAGCTTTTTTGGTTCCATAGTAGCTGGACATGGACCTAGAATGTTTACGAAGAAGCGAAAAGGCAAGATCATAGATTTTTCTTGTTGGTATACCTTCATATATTCTTTTCTCAATTTGTTGTGTGATATCATGAACAAGTTCAGCACTTGCACCAGTAAATTGTAGAGAACGTTGTAATTTCTCAACTTGAAAAGGCTCTTTTACACCTGAAGTTTTGATTACTTGTATCGACATGAACCATTCCCAACGCCTAGGAATCTCGAAGATAGCCCCACGCATGAAGTTTATCACTGTCTTCAAACCAGCGATCGCCTATATCTTTACGATAGTACATGTTGGGAATAAGAATATTTGAAATGCGTGAATACATTTGTTTTTGTGCTTCTTTCATGGTTTGACCACAACCACTTACAATCAGCGCTACTCCACTTCCACCTGTGATGACCCACTCTTCATTGACCATTTTCACATCTTCAATATGAACGCCCTCTTCCATTTTTTTCTTAAAAACAACGACAGCGTTTTTAGAAAAAGCATCAAATGTTTTTGGATCTTTGTATGGAAAAGGCGGCACAACAATACGTGCACCAATTTGAAAACCTTTTTTTGTTTTAAGCTGAACTTTTTCACCATTGGCAAGAGAGTAGAAAAAATCGCCCAAACTTCCAATGATGCCATCATTTTGAATACTGATTGTTGGATATCCAAATCGAGATGTAAATTCCAAGGGATAAATTCCGTTTCCATTCACAATACAATTGATATCAATGTATCCAACATATTTTTCACGACGAAGTGCTGGCTCCATTTTCTTTAGTGTTGCATTAAAAATTTTATTGGGCTCTGTCCAAAACATAGTTGTGCCCATTTCACCTGTGGCAACACCCAGTTCACCGGGAAAAAGTTTCTTGTGCTCAAAATTGACATTGATGGGAGTGATAAATTCATACCCATTAAAAAATGCACCCACTGCTATCTCTACGCCTGATGCTACTTTTTTCTGAAGCTGAAATATTTTTACTTCATCCTGCCACGTTTTTTTGTAGGCTGTTAATACGCGAATGACATCACTGCCATCTTCCTCTTGCCCAACAAAAAGAAGTCGTTTGATATTTTGCGCTTCTCCACTGGGTTTGATGACATACTTACCCGGATTCTGCACAACATGATTAATAGCTTTGTCAAAACTGGTAAATTCTTCAAATGGAAGAATTTTAATACCATGGGTTTTCATTTCAGATTGCCCAAACGAACGATCATCTTCTAACATATCCGTATAGGGTGTGCCGCCAATGACAAGTTTTCCAGATTGACGCAGCTCATGCGCAATCTTTCCTTGACCAAGAACATCATCAAATACAATGACATCTGCCCAGTTGATTTGTTTTTTCCAGTCGTCTGTTTTGGGGACAAATCCATTGGCGATGTCATTTTCAGTTTTGTCGTCAATGTAATACAGCACATCATGACCTTCTTTATAAATTTGCCATGCGGTATCACCGATCAAGCCTGACAAAGACACAAATAAAAACTTTTTGGGTGCAGCTGTTTTGGTCATAGAGATCACATTTCACCTTCTTCATTTGTAAATGCAAGAAAATTCTTGGATTTTACCGCAAGTAAACACTGTCAAACAGGCACAATCTATCAGTTGACAAGCATAGGGGGAGCCTATATAGATGGCCTTCGTTTTTCGGTCGTTTACCAGAGGACCGAATCATCAATCTTGATGCGGGGTGGAGCAGC
>JAGRAZ010000007.1:31532-44925 GCA_020434345.1 Bdellovibrionales bacterium | reverse complement strand
TATTGATATGAAATCCAAACATCTTGTTGGTTTTCTTCTTTTCCAATACCTACAACTGCAATTTCCTGGGGCAATTCTGAAGGTATATCCTTCAAACTGTGTACGGCAATATCAGCTCTTTTTTCTATCAGAGCCTGATCAAGTTCTTTGGTAAACAAACCTTTACCACCTATTTTCTCAAAACGATCTTGGATATTAAGATCACCTTTGGTCTTAAGTGGAACAAGCTCAAAATCGATATCAGACAAAGATTTAAACTCCTCAAGTAATTGTCTAGTCTGCTGTACCGCTAGAGGGCTGTCTCTGGTGGCAACACGAATCTTCATGAACCTTCCTTATCCACCAAAAACACATTGCGAACTTCATCAATGCGAAGATTTCTGTCTTCTTGATTCTTGGTCTCCTGAATATACATTACAGGATTTAGAAGAAGCTTTTCAGCAAAGTGTACAAATGATTTTTTTAATATTTCAAGCTGCTCTTTTGACAAAGACAACTGTGTTTGGATTCTACGAAGCTCTTGTTCACAAACTGGTTCAACTTTATCCCGAATTTTTTGAATGGTGTCTGAGATGGATGGAAGATGCAACATGCTCACAAAATGTGAAAGCTCGTTTTTGACAAGCGCTTGTGCTTCTAACGCTTCTGACTGTCGTATTTCCACATGTTTATCAACAACAGTTTGTAAATCATCAATATCATAAACATATACATCCTCAATTTGATGAATAGACGGATCAAGATTTCTGGGCACGGATAAATCAATACATAACAACGGTCGATGTTTACGATCTGCTATATACTGTTTGATTTGCTCTGAAGTTAAAAGAAGTTCATTGGCACCCGTAGAGGTAAGCAATATATCTACTTCAGCAACTTTTTCACAAAGATGCTCTAAAAATAGTGGAATCCCGTTTGTCTTTTTCGCAAGTGACACCGCATGATCGTATGTGCGATTCATGATCCACAAATTTTGCACCTGTTTTTTTTGAAATTGAAGTGCGGCAATTTCTGCCATTTCACCTGCACCAACAATTAAAACTTCTTTTTGTCCCAAATCTTCGAAAAATTCATGCGTAAGTTCCACTGCGATTGAACTCAATGAAATTGAATAATCACCAATTTTTGTTTCGTTTCGAATTTTTTTTGCAACACGAAAAGCTTGTTGAAATACTTTATCAAGAAGCGGACTAATAAAATGATACGTTTTTGCGTAATCATAAGCCTGTTTAACTTGACCAAGAATTTGCGGCTCTCCAATCACCATGGAATCTAAGCTAGATGCAACCATAAACAAATGTTCAATTGCATCCTGATCATTTTTTCTGTACATCATTTTTTCTTCAACACCATATGAAGAAAAAACATCATCAAGTTGCTTGCCAGAATCACAATGCGTATAAAGTTCAATTCGATTACATGTTTTTAACAATACCGCGCCATGAAATCCTTTATTTTGACCTATTTTTGCAAAAAAAGATTCTGAATCTAAATCTTTTTGGACACTTTCGCGGATATTCAATGGGGCCGTTTTAAAATTAAGGCCAACAACTTGGATATGTAAATTATTGCCAAGCATACGCACCATACATACTTAAACTCAAAAATAAACACCCAATAATTAACCACGTAAAAAGCTCAACTCCCCGAAATCCTTTCCAGATACGAAAGATAAACATGACCAAAAAATAAACCCATGTTGCAAAAGACACCAAAAGCTTTGGTTGGTCTAACCATCGCAATCCCCACATGATGTGCGCATACACAATTCCGTTCACAACAAGAACAGTCAAAAGAGCAAAAGTTACATAAAAAAGAGCGATGATCCATTGATGCATTTTTTCCAAAGATGGAAAAACATTCATCCAAGCTGGCTTTTTCTTTTTAATTTTAAGAAAATAATCTGTACGAACATATACACTAGATGCAAAAAACAACACCGTCACACTAGCCATCGTAAGAAAAACCAAAGCAACATGAAAATATTTGATATACGTAACATTCATCAAAACCACCCTTTTTTGTTACTTCCCCTTTTCTCAAGCAACATCTGAACCGCGCGAAGTTCTTGCCCTGATTGAATATGATTCTTATTTACATCCAATGATTTACTAAAATAGGTTTTCGCCTTTTCATATTCTCCATCATTCTTACTAATCATCCCCTGATAGTAAAATACGTCATCAAGCGCACGATCCTTTTGTGTTGCCTCTATAAGAATCTCTTTTCCCTCTTTAACAAGTTTTTTATCATCATTCTTCAAACCCAGCCTGTATTGCGCCCACCCCAAACGAATTTTAAACTCGTATTCTTCACTATACAACGTGATTGCGTGTTTAAAACAGCTTACAGCCTTATCAAATTGACCTCGTCGAAGCGCTTCCATACCATCCAAAAAGGCATTCTCTGATTCTAAAACTCTTTCTACATCGATTTGCTTTTCCACTTTACCCGCCAATTTATCATCGTAGGCTTTTCTTGAAGCTTGCTTACTTAAGGTTTGGTAGGCTTCAGTAATTCTAGCAAAAACTTTTTCTACTTTTGGCTTTTGAAATTGATCAACCTCTTTAAAACGATCGGGATGGTAATGTTTTGCAATTTCAAAGTACTGCGGAGCAACGTCTCTAATATTAACATCCTTACCAAGACCTAACATTTCATAGAAAGTTAAATCTTGGTAATTGTTATAAATATGCTCAAAGTTAAAATTTTTATATATTTTCTTTTTTTCTTCATCACTGACTTTTGACTTTTCTAATTGAATTAATTCAAAATCCAAACAGCTTCGAACAAATGCGTGACATTGTTTTTCATCGATCGTGGTTAGCTGGGATAAATTCCTGATTGTTTTTGTTTTTTTCAGTGTTTGAAGAATTTTTAGTTGCTGAGGATTCAATAAAAGATCATCGAAAGACAAAATTTTATGTGCGTTGAATGCGAGATTCACATCTTGAACTTTTGTTGCATGCTTTACATGAAACTCATATCTACAGTAAAAAAGATAGGGATAAAATTTTTGCTGAATTTCTACAGGGACAATATCTTTGGGTACCTGCTCGACGATAATGTACTTTCCTTGCTTCCAAGAAAAAATCTTATCTAAGATTTTGGCCATTTCTTGTGTAATAAAACTTTGAACATCAGCAAAATTCACAACGTTAGATTGTAAAAGAGCTTGAAAAAAGGGGATTTTATATTCAGTTTGAATTTTTTTGACCTTCATGAAAATATCATCAGATATTTTCTTCATATCAAAAAAATATTTTCCGATCGTAGCCTCATCAACTACGGCAATAGGCGTTTTCAGAACTCCATCTTGAATAACCAATGAATACTTTTCTTTGCCTGATGCAAAAACATATACGCCACTAAAATTATGACAAATGCCGTGATACAAAATGGAAAAAGCGGACTTTTTTGACAAATCCCCGGTATCTTTGAGTTCAATACTCATATGCGATTTCATATCATATCTTAGTACAATTGCTAGGTCAGCAGCCTATTTCATAGGCCTTGACAGCTTTGCTGTGTGTGACTACATTGGCTCACATAGACAACCACATAGAAAGAGGATTTCATGGCGATTAATGTAAACAACGTTTCGGATGCAACTTTTGATAAGGACGTCCTTGGTTCTGAAAAACCAGTTTTAGTAGATTTCTGGGCACAATGGTGCGGCCCCTGTAAGGCAATTGCACCTGTCATTGAAGAACTAGCAAGCACATACAAAGATCAAATTTCAGTTGCCAAAGTTGATGTTGATCAAAACCCGTCTACACCACAAAAATTTGGTATCAAAGGCATACCAACATTAATTTTATTCAAAAATGGTCAAGTTGTAGATCAAATCGTTGGCAACGTTCCAAAAGAAAAGATTATAGAACTTATCAAAAGAGCATAGTACAAATAACCACGCCTTGGCGTGGTTATGTTACTTTACGCCTTATGCCCTGCATGAATAAGCCGGTGCATACTCAGATTCATCAGTATGCCTAGCGCCAAAAACGATGTAATCAGCGAAGTACCTCCGTAACTAAAAAACGGCAGTGTCATACCCACAACCGGCAAAAGACCTAATTCCATGCCTAGATTAATTAATGTTTGAATCAGGATTGTGGCCGTGAGCCCAAAAGCAAGCATAATACCAAACACATCTTTTGATGTTACAGCGATACCTAAGCCCATAAGGCCAAGTGTTAAATAAAGCATAAGCAAAACAAACGAGCCAACAAAGCCAAACTCTTCTCCGTAGTTTGAAAATACAAAGTCTGTGTGTTGTTTGGGTAGAAACTGAAGCTTGCTTTGAGAACCTTTCAAATACCCCTTACCAACAACTCGACCTGAACCCACTGCAATTTTCGACTGAATGACTTGGTACCCTTTGCTATCAGCATACTTTTCCGGCTGTATGAAAGAAATGACTCGATCTTTCTGATAAGGCTTAAGCACGAACTTCCAAGCCAAAGGAATACTTACCAAGCCTATTAACATCAAAACCACAAGAATCTTTCTTTGTATACCAACAAACCAAATCATCATACACCCTGTAAAAAATACGACGAGCGCAGTTCCTAAATCAGGTTGTTTTAAAATAAGAACACAAGGAATTACAAGAATAACCATGGGGATAATCAAATCAATCAATCCCATTTCTCTCTTTTGATGATTGGAATGAAAATACTTTGCCAAACCAATCACGATTGCAATTTTGGCTAACTCTGAAGGCTGCAAATAAAAAAAGCCAAATGAAATCCACCTTTGAGAACCACCTGCAGATTTGCCTGCAAAAAGAACCAGAATAAGTAAAAAAACTGTAAATCCATACCAGAAATACCCTGTTCGCAAAATAAGGTGATAATTCATCAAAGAAAGGATGAAGCTAATAAATAAGCCTGCAGACATCCATAAAATTTGATTTCGAAAATACTTTGAAATGGAAAGGTCATACGTGGCGCTGTAAAGATTTAAAAGACCTAGTACGCAAATCACCATGACTACAAGAAAGAAAATCCAGTCTGCTTTATCAAGTCTTAGTTTTTTTACTAAACGTCTCATTGTTCCTTTTCTTGAAAATACTTTTCAATAATGTGACGTGCTATTGGAGAAGCGCCGCTACTTCCGTGCTCTCCATGCTCTACGATCACTGCAACTACAATTTCTGGATCTTCAGAAGGAGCATAGCCAACAAACCATGCATGATCCTTAATATCAAGCCCTGATTTTAGTGAAACCACCTGCGCAGTACCTGTCTTACCAGCAATTGGAACCATTTTTGAGTTTGCATAGTAGTGGGCTGTTCCACCGGACTGCTGCACAACACGACGTAATCCTTCTTCTACATGCAAGAGTGAATCTTGATTTAATTCAAAAACTTCTTTTTCTTTCCGTTCGAATCCTCGCTCAATACCGCCTGATGAAGACTGAACACCCATTAACACCTGAGGAACAAGCAATGTTCCACCATTAACAAGTGCAGAATATAAAACTGCCATTTGAAGTGGCGTAACCAATAGCGCCCCTTGGCCTATTCCAACTGATAATGTTTCACCCCCAACCCAAGGTTGATGGTATACACGCTTTTTCCATTCTTCATCAGGAACCAAACCCTTATTTTCCCTCGCAAAATCAATACCTGTTTTAGACCCCAGACCAAATAGACGTGCGTAGTATGCAAGCCGTTCGATTCCCAAACGCTTTGATACCTCATAAAAGAAAACGTCACATGAATACTGAATGGCTTGCTCAAGATTGACATACCCATGGCCAGCCCTCTTCCAACATTTTTTTACCTCACGCCCAAGTCGATAATATCCGGGACAAAACACTACTTCATTTGGGTTTACAATTTGTTCCAAAAGTCCAGCAATTGCAGGAATCACTTTAAATGTTGAAGCAGGTGGATAAATCGCTTGCACAGATCGATCATAAAGAGGCTTATCAGGATCAGTAACAAGCTTTTTCCAGTATTGTGCATCAACTCCTCGAGTAAAATATTCAGACAGATAAGATGGTTGACTTTCCATCACTAGTATTTCCCCACTTCGTGGGTCCATTGCCACAACACTGCCTTTCTTACCTTCCAGAAGCTCAGAAGCCAGAATCTGTAAGTCGACATCAATGGTTAAATACAAATCAGAGCCAGATGTTGCTGCCTTTTCTGCAAATACAGGAAGCAGATTTCCTGTTGAGGATAGTTCTTGCTCCCTACCCCATACATCTTCAAGAATCGGCTTCACACCATCTTGACCTTTAAGTACAGATTCATAACGCTTTTCAATTCCAGAAACGCCCCAAAAACTTCCCATACGGTACCGTTGATGATCATCCGCAGACATTTCTTCATAAGCCTTTGCATCTATTTCACCCAATCTTCCTAAAAGATGATTGGATGAACCGGGATAAACATAGGTTCGTGTTGGTACAACCTCTATGTCAAAGCCATCAAGTCTTGGCTGATTGGCTTCAATGATTGCGACTTCATCTCTGGTTAACCCTTTCTTGAGTGCAAAGCTTCGATTTGGGTTTGGATGTTTAAATTTTGCAAAGTTTTTTTTCGCTTGCTCAAGATCCCAATGAATAAATGAGGAGATCTTTATAAGCGCATCGTCAACACTCAGACCTGTTTTGTTTTGTATCATTCTGAGGTCATAACTCGGCTTGCTTTCAGCAATCAGTTTATGGTTTCGATCAAAAATCCTTCCACGAACAGCAGGAATGACTTTGAGCTTAATTCTATTTTCCTCAGAAAATGAAAGCCACTTTTCTCCATTGAGAATCTGCAAATGCCAAAGTCTTAAAATAAGAACAAGGAATCCAAATACCAATAGCCCGGATGAAATTCGAAATGCGGATTTAAAATCATCCTGTGTTCTTCCATACGAAAGTTTCATAAACTCCTTATGGGAAGCGGAAACAACGTTCTCTGTGTTTCAAAACGGTATAAAGTTTTTGCATCAAACGCTGTTAGTATTTCAAACAAATATCCGCCAACCCAAGCATGAATTAAAGAACTACTTAGAGCACTAAAGCCGTATTGTATAAAAATAATTGGAAAATCTTGATCAAGACCAAGCCTATAATGTGAAATATTCTCAACAAAAATTAAAATAAAAACAACCACTCCAACCGCTCGACGTGTATGAAAAACAAAATGAACCTTCAAAACCTGTATAACCAAAAAAGTTGTTAGGAAAATTGGAATCTGTACCCCGATCCAAGAAAAACCAAGACCTTCTTCAATAAAATACAACATAATTACTGAAGTAAGTCCTTTCAAAAAACTTCTATTGAAAGAAAAATAAATAATCATCAAGTAATACAAATCAATTGTAAGGGTTAGAAAAAAATCTTTTGCAATGATCTGACTTATAACAAAAAAGAAATCTGGAAAAATCACCGTTTGAAAAATTGCAAATATATAGAGCATCAATGCGTATGATAAAAAGTTTTTCATTGCGTAGGCTGAGTTGGAAGTAAAACAACAACCTCTTCAAGGTTTTCAAAGTTTACAAAAGGTCGAACAGTCGCATCCAAAAAAAGTCCCTTATCACGAACCCCAACAGCGGAGACCTTTCCCACAGCGATCGCTTTTGGGTAAATACCATCTAAACCTGAAGTGATAACAACATCCTCTTCAAAAACATCTGACTCCTTACTTAAGTACTGAAAAGCCAGTTGATTTTTGAGGCCCCCTTTGAGCATGCCATTTGCTCTTGAACGCTGAACGATTACATCCATGCTACTTGTAGGGTCTGTAATCAAAAGAACATCCGAATAGTTCCGATACACATCGATTACCTGCCCAACAATTCCATCTGCATTAATTACAGGCAACCCTTCACGAAGCCCATGACGACTTCCTTTCTGAATACGAATTGTTTTTTCAAATCTAGAGCTGCCGTATGCGATTTTTTTAGCAACAACTCGAACAAAAGTTTCTTCGACCTGAAGATCAAAAATTCTTTGTAGTCGCAAATTTTCAATTTCCATCTCTTTGAATGTAACAAGTTTTTGCTCTAGTGCGGATATACGATCAACCAAAACACGATTTTGTTCCTTGGTATTTACCAAAAAAACATAGTTGGAAATCATACTCTTTATACCAATCCAAGTAGAGTGAATCATCCATTGTACAGGAGCTGTTAAAGCAACAACGGCTCGTTCATGAAACGGATGATGCTCTTTTTTTTGAATACCAAATGAAAATATTTGCAGGATAAAATAAAAAACAAAAATCGCAATGATCAGTCGTTTGAGTTTATGGTTCACCTTACACGTACGTTACTGCTTGTAATAGTTCTTCATCATCTAGTGCTTTACCGCACCCCAGTACAATCACAGACAAAGGATCATCCGCAACTCGGACTGGCAAATTGGTTTCTTTATGGATCAGTTGATCTAAATTCCTTAAGAGCGCTCCACCGCCAGCAAGGACAATACCTTTATCAACAATATCGGAAGCGAGTTCAGGTGGAGTTTTCTCAAGAGCTAACTTGACGGCATCAACAATAACTTTAAGCGGCTCATCTAAAGCTTCTCGAATTTCTTCTGAGGTCACTTCCAATGTTTTTGGAATACCTGCTACCAAATCACGGCCTTTGACTTCCACTTTTCTTTCCTGATTCAATGGGAAGGCTGAACCCACAGACATCTTAATCAACTCAGCGGTTCGTTCGCCTATCATTAAGTTATACTTTTTCTTGATATAACTCACAATGGCCTCATCCATTTTGTCACCCGCCATTCGAACTGACTTTGAGTAGACAATACCAGAAAGAGAAATCACAGCCACTTCGGTTGTACCACCACCGATATCTACAATCATATTTCCCGTTGGCTTTTGAATTTCCAAGCCTGCTCCAATGGCTGCAGCCATAGGCTCTTCAATTAAGTACACTTCTCTTGCCCGAGCTGCGATTGCAGACTCTTTGACTGCTCTTTTCTCAACTTCTGTCACGCCAAAAGGTATACAAATAACAATGCGCGGACGAACAAAGTTCTTTCGGTTGTGTGCTTTGGAGATAAATTCACGAAGCATCGCGCTGGTAATTTCAAAATCTGCAATCACACCATCTTTCATGGGACGAACAGCTGTGATCGAGCCCGGGGTGCGGCCTAGCATTTCTTTGGCCTGATGCCCAACGGCCAAAACCTTTTTAACATTGCGCTTTTTGGAAAGTGCGACAACAGAGGGTTCGTTACAAACAATCCCCTTGCCTTTGACGTAAACCAACGTATTGGCAGTGCCTAAATCTATTGCCAAATCGTTAGAGAAAAAACCTAAAATTGAGTCGAATACCACGACCCATTCATATCAAAAACATTGGAAATAGATAATTTTTTTCGTTTTCTGTACTTATTTGACGCAAACCTGTATTGACTTATTTTCGTCATAAAAGGGCTTGAAAAAAACGATCAATATCGTAGCATGCCCCCTTTAAACAGGTGTATTGATTTTTTAATGAAAATTAAAGACTCATACATAAAATGTAAGTTGTAAAAAAGAAAGTCGTCACCATGATTAAATCAATTCGCGAAGAAATTTCTAGTTGGTACATGCAAGTAATCCTGCTTCTACTTGTTTTGTCATTTATATCATTTTATGGATGGAGTGGTTCTGGTCTTGGTTCTGGAAATATTGCGTCCGTTGGTGGTGAAAAAATGTCTTATGCGGATTTTCAATTTCAACTTCAAAACCAACTTCAGTATTTCCAAAATATGGGTGTTGAGCTAAAAGAAAATGAAAGACAAGCTATCCAAAGCATGGTGATCAACAGATTTATTAATGAAAAAATTTTATACTTACAGGGTGAAGAAATTGGATTTGTAGCTTCTGGTGAAGGAGTTAAAAAAAGTATTCAAACAATGTTTTCTGATTCTGAGGGGAATTTTAATTTTGAATTTTACCAAAACTTTGTGCGAAATCGAATGGGCAAAACACCCTCTGCATTTGAAAAAGAAGAAGGAAAAAGAAATATAGCACAACAGTATCAACAATGGGTTCAAGATGCCTCTATGCAATCTCCACTTGCTTTAGAGAATGAATTCACAACACAAAATAACAAACGTGCAATCACTTGGGTTGAGATAACAAAAAGTAGTGCGCAAGAAAAGCTAGGTACTGATAAGAGCATTAGCGACGAAGACGTCCAGAGCTACTATGAGAGCCACCAAAGCCAATATCAAACAATGGAAAAGAAAAAGCTAGAGATCCTTTCACTTCAAAAAAAGGATGAAAGTCAGTCAGACCAAGATTTTTATGACGAATCAAAAAAGCTTTTTCAATGGGCGAAGTCTGATCCACAAACTAACTTTCAAATTTTTGCAGAAAATGAGCAAAGTGCTCAATGGATAAACACGGATTGGATCACTTACGAAGATACTATTGAAACATTAAGCAATGAAAACACCGCCCTTCTACTCAATGCAACTCTTCGTTTATCAAAAGATGGAATATCTGAAGTTCTGCAATCAAGAGATGGAAAAACGACATTCTTGGTTAAACTTGTTGACGTACAGGAACCAAAAACAAAATCGCTAGAAGAAGTTCGGGATAGTATTAAAAGCGAAATGCTCGACCAAAGAAAAAATGATGCATTTGAAAACTATGTTCAAAATTTATATACACAATGGAGCTCATCAAATAAATCAATTCAACAGTTAGCAGGTTCTCATAAATTGAACGTTCAAACCTCAGAGTTGTTTTCTCAAGATCCAACTTCGGACATACCTGTAGTTAGTTCCAATGCTGATTTGCTTCAAGACGTCTTTACCGTTGCTGGCCAAAAGGGACAGTGGCTATCAAAACCTTTTTTGGTGGACGATCACTTTGTCATTGCTCAAATTCATAATGTTGAGCTTCCAAACATGGATGAGTTTAAACAAAAGAAATCCGAGCTTTGGAACGTGTCGTCACAAGAGGTAGCAAGTATGCACCTATCAGATCTTAGTGAACGAAAAAGAGAGAGCACCAAAATAATTCAGATTCAACCGGGATCGCTCTAACCCTTTACAAGTAAACTTTGAGCCGTCATTTCTTTTGGAATAGGAATGCCCATGGCATCTAAGATGGTGGGCGCAATGTTACTTAAACTACCTTGAGAAGTAAGCTGACAGCGCTGCATGCGATCTCCAATTCCAATCAAAGGTACAGGAAAAAGTGTGTGGGAAGTATGAGGCTCTCCAGTTACAGGATCGCGCAGCATTTCTATGTTGCCATGGTCTGCGGTTAAAAACACTTGGTATCCATTGCCCAGTGCAGTTTCGCAGACTTGTTCCAATGCTTGATCTGTTGCTTCCACTGCAGAAATGGCCGCATCCCAGTTTCCTGTATGCCCTACCATGTCGGGCTGTGCATAATTGACCACCAAAAAATCATGCTTTTGTGACTCGATTGCCTTAACAAGCCCATCAGTAACCAATGCACTGTGCATTGCAGGGGTTTGATCATATGTAGCAACTTTGGGAGAAGGAATTAACACTCTTTCTTCAAATGAAAATGGCGTTTCTCTTCCACCATTAAAGAAAAATGTTACATGCGCATACTTCTCTGTCTCCGCAATTCGAAATTGATGTTTATGTAAAACCGAAAAGTACTCTCCCAAAGACATGGATAGGTCATCTGTTGGAAATAAAATTGGATTGGTAAATGTAGCATCATACTGTGTCATTGTAACAAGCCAAGGTCGAACTTCAGATAAACTACCTACTCCGTGCTCATAACCGCTGAGAACACGTACCATTTGCCTCATGCGATCAGCACGAAAATTAAAGCAAAATACAACATCATCATTTTTTATGGTTGAAACAGGTTGACCATTTTGTTTCAAAACTGCGGGTACTAGAAATTCATCTGTAATATTTTTTTGGTACGAGGCCTCTATCACAGAGAGCGGATCGGCTCCAGAGACACCTTCACCATGAACAATTGCATCATAGGCTTTTTGTGTTCGTTCCCACCTTTGATCTCGATCCATTGCATAATAGCGCCCTGAAATTGTTGCAATACGACCTCCCGTTTTTTTAAGATGTTGTTCTAAATTACCAACAAACTCTTTTGCACTTTTCGGTGGCGTGTCTCGACCATCTAGAAAGACATGAAAAAAACATCGATTCATATCAAAATCATTTTTCGCAATCATATCTAAAAGAGCAAAGTAATGCTCTTGTGCGCTATGCACATTGCCTGTAGATACAAGTCCCATAAGATGAATTGCTGATTTTGATGCTTTCGCTTTTTTAATTGATTGCAGAATATTGGGATTGGAAAAAAAAGATTGATTCGCGATCGCATCATAAATTTTCACTTGATCCTGAACAACCCTTCGGCCACATCCAATATTGGTATGCCCTACTTCTGAATTACCCATAACACCCGAGGGAAGCCCAACAAAAGATTCTGAAGCTTGTAAAAGCGTGAAAGGATAGCGCTTAAGAAGACTACTATAATAAGGTGTTAGCGCTTGTGCTATGGCGTTATCTTTTTTCTCTTGGCGATACCCCCATCCATCCAGAATGATCAAAACAGATTTTTTTTCTTTGTGCATCTTTGCGCCAAGCTTATATGATTCAAAGATGGACAGCAATCTGAAAGAAGCACATCCAGATGTTTCCGGCATATCAATACTTGGGGATCAGACTGCAATCCTCTGCCTACACGGATTTACAGCCACGCCCCAAACATATTCAGAGTTTGCAATACGCGCACATGCACAAACTTCACACACCATTCTTGCTCCACTTTTACCCGGTCACGGTGGTGTAGCTGAAGATCTTGACTCTGTAACAGCCCAAGAATGGCTATTGTTTACACAAAAAACACTTCAAGAGGTGACAAGTACATACAAAAAAATTCATTTGGTCGGTTTTTCCATGGGTGCAACACTAGCGCTTCTTACGTACCCTATGTTCGCCAATCAGATTTCTTCCTTACATCTTCTTGCGCCCGCGTTGGATGTAAAAACTACTTTTGAGCGTTATGCGTTGCACTTAATGAAAGTTATTCCTTCAAAAATATTAAAAAAAATCATACGACATAAAAAAGGCAAAGTTACAGACCACCTTTCCTATGATCATTACAGTTACTATGCAGCAAGACAGAGTTTTGAGCTTTTTGAAAAAGCCAAAAAAAATATTCCTGATATTTCTGCACCAACACTAATACAGTATGCGGATAAAGACCCGGTTATTGATCCATCCTTTGTCTTACAAATTGCGCCACATTTTACAAACGTAGATTCAAGGATAATCAAAATACATAGCGATCTACACATTATGCTTAACAGTAATCAAAAAGACGAAATTATGAAAAATATGATCGAATGGATTCAAAAACATAAATAGGACTTTTGTAAGTTGACCAACGATGAGATGTGAAATTTTAATGTTTTTATTT
>JAGRAZ010000007.1:0-31432 GCA_020434345.1 Bdellovibrionales bacterium | reverse complement strand
AAGTTGACCAACGATGAGATGTGAAATTTTAATGTTTTTATTTGGCTTTTTTGAGTTGCACAAGGACAAGCTTTGCAATCGATTTAAGTGTCTCAAATACACCTTGGCCTTGTGAAGCTACGGCTTCAAAGTCTGGCACACCATCGGGATTGAGCATTCTTCGAAGTTGATCAACAGACATTACATTGGGCAAATCACGCTTATTGTATTGAACGACATATGGAATGTGGTTCAAATTCATTCCTTGTTCAATAAGATTATCTTTCAGGTTATCTAAGGATTCTAAATTCGCATCTTCGCGTTCTTCTTGAGAGTCAGCTACGAAAACAATTCCGTCCACACCTTTAAGGATCAGCTTTCGACTTGCATCATAAAAAACCTGACCCGGTACTGTATACAAATGAAATCTTGTTTTAAATCCGCGAATTTCTCCCAAGGATAAGGGTAAAAAATCAAAAAACAATGTGCGCTCTGTTTCGGTTGCAAGCGAGATCATTTTACCTTTAGATTCTGGACGTGTGCGGTCATAAATAAATTGTAAGTTCGTGGTCTTTCCACACAAACCCGGACCGTAGTAAACAATCTTGCAGTTAATTTCTCTGGATGAATAATTAATAAACGACATGGCTCACTCTCGAAATAATTTGTCGATATCATCATCTCGGAACAAGCTATCAATATCGTCATCTGTAATTTCAGAAAACGGTGACTTAGCCTTTGGTGATTCTACCTTTTTTGTTAGATTGATAAATACCCTGTTAAATTCATCCGATGCTTTTTTTACACGAAGTCGTACAAGCCCTAAAGACGTACGGTTATCAAAGATTACAACCAAAATCACTCCACCAGAAACGAGTGTAACATGGATGTGTTGATCTTTTCCTTCATGAAACAATACAGAAAATTCTTTCTCACCAATCAGTTTGGCAAGACTACCTGTTGCTGCAATACTTCCAGCAACCAAAGATGAAAGCGAAGTTGAGTCAATATTTCGTGTTTCGCCTGCTTCTGCAACCAATTGACCATTCTTATCTACTATATAACAAGCGCGACCGTTGGTTTCTCGGTACAACTTGTTGAGTAAAAAAGAGATCTGGCGATGCTCTTCTTCATACATGATCATCTGTGACATAAGAACCTCATATTAAAGGATTTTTCGTTCTCGGTGAAGGATTATCTGCACTTCTTTTTTTACCTTGTACTTGATCAAAGATTACGCCCAAAGTCGACGATCTGTAATCGCCCTTCCTAATGTATATTGATCTGTATACTCAAGACTTCCGCCTGTTGGAATACCTTGCGCAATGCGACTAACTTTGATGGATTTACCCTCAAGGGCATGTGAAATATAAAGCGCTGTTGCGTCCCCTTCTACGTTGGGACTTGTGGCTAAAATAACCTCTTTGATGGTTGAAGCTTCTACACGCTTCATCAATTCACCAATACGAATCTGCTCTGGTCCTATACCATCAAGGGGGGCAAGCACGCCGCCCAACACATGATAAAGCCCATGAAATTGACCGCTTCGCTCAATGGCAAAAACATTTGTTGGATCTTCAACGACACAAAGAACAGATTGATCGCGATGATGGTCCGTACAAATGGGGCACTGAACTTCTTCGCTATAACCGAAACATGAAGAACAAAGTCGAACGTGACTCATTAACTCTGTCAATGCATTGGTCAGTGTTGGAATTTTTTCACTGGGATTTTTCATCAATGAAAAAATTAACCGTTGCGCAGTTTTCTCACCCACACCGGGTAATAGAGAAAGAGCTTGTACAGCTTTTATAAATGATGGTGGACCGATATACTTCATGCGCTTATCCAATAAATCATAGATTTGAAAAAATCTCAAAGTCCACTTATGCCCCATCCTCGTGATCTTCAACGACTTGAATATCTGTTCCCTTCACATCAAAAAGTGAAATCGCCTTTTGTATCACCGGTGCTTCTTCTGTTGGCTTTAGTGAAGGTTTTTTTGCAACCGGACGCTGTGGCTCTTCAGAAGCGTTAAGTGACACTTTCAATGTCACAGATTGTCCTGTCATTTCAGAAGCAATACTTTTGACTGTTGATTCAAATATAGGATCTTTTGCCTTCTCAAACATGAACTCTCGGGAAAAAGTAAGTTCAATCTTTGAATTTGCCCAAACTGAATCAGTAATTGCAGCTATAACTGGACGCCATTGAGGTTTTTGTTCGCCCAACTTTTGGAAAAGTCCGGGCAAATTCGGACCCGCTTGTACATCATGATTTTGTTTTACAGTTGAAGACTGCGTTACAATTGCTTTAGATGATTGAAAAGTTGCGCCTTGACTAAGCTTTTTTTCAAGCTGTTCAATTTTTCCTAGTATTTCATCAAAAGGAATTTTTTGTGTTGGTCTAGTGATACGAATAAATGCAACTTCTATTACGTATCGAGGAAATTCAACGCGTGATAGCGAAGAAATAACATTTTTTAACAAATCAAACCAGCGCTCTAATTCTTGTATAGAAGCGTCTTGCGCATATTTTTGTAATCTCAGTTTTTCGTCATCAGGAAGAGTAAGCCACTTTACGTCACCACATGTTTTTAGAATAACCATTGCTCGCAATTTTTCCCAAACTTCTAAAAGATAGGTCTTGGGATCAAATCCTTTTTCAAAAACAAGCGAGAGCGCTTGAAGTGCTTGCTCCTGATTGCTTGTACAAAATGCTTCAATTGTTTGTGAAAGTAGCGTTCTGTCTGTTAGTCCAAGGCTTAAAACGACATCTTCATCAGTGATGCTTTCTCCTGAAAACGCAATAACTTGATCAAGAAGCGAAAGTGCATCGCGCAAACTTCCATTACCCACGCGAGCGATCATAGACAGCCCTTGATCAGTGATTTGAATTTTTTCTTGGTTCATGATGGTACGAAGATGACTTGCAATTTGCTCCTCAGTAATTTGACGAAAATCAAACCTCTGACATCTTGATAAAATCGTTTCAGGAATTTTATGCACTTCTGTTGTTGCAAAAATAAAATACACGCCTGCAGGAGGCTCTTCTAATGTTTTTAAAAGCGCATTAAATGCACTTGTTGAAAGCATATGCACTTCATCAATAATATAAATTTTGTACCTTGATTTGCTGGGTGCATATTGCACGTTTTCTTTGAGTGTACGGATATCATCTACGGATGTATTGGAAGCTCCATCAATTTCAAACACATCTACGTTACGTCCAGTTGCAATTTCAATGCAGTTCGAACAAACACCACATGGATCTTGTGTGGGTCCCTTTTCACAGTTGAGCGCTTTGGCGACAATTCGAGCGGTCGTTGTTTTTCCAACCCCACGGGTTCCAGTCAAAAGCATGGCATGAGGCATACGGTTAAGGGAAATTGCATTTTTAAGTGTTTGAGAGATCGCGGATTGACCGACCAGATCATCTAGTTTCTGGGGTCGATACTTTCTGGCTAAAACAACGTATTCACTCATAGGTCCTTCTACTTATCAGAGCATTGGCGAATTTGTATGAAAAAATTGCGATGAAATTGTCCGTCACAATAAAAAAGCGGATTTGTCGCTTAGGTCGAAAAAAAGCACCCAAAGAGGGCTCCGTGCAGCTGCTTCCTTCCGGACCTGACTGGGTTGGGAGTCGTTTGTTGCCAAACGACCTAAGCGACAAACCCGCTCTTGCCTTGTGTTCCTACACCAAAACATATTTTATCGTCAAGGGAAGACGGTTTGAAAAAAACAATCGGCTGACATTATTGAAAAGATACGAGTTTTAAGATAGTAGACTTGGGCTTCTAAAACTGCTGAGGAGAGGTGGCTGATCCGGAAAACACCTTGTCAACGGCAATTACTTTACGTAGAAGTGAAAACCTCCATTGAAAAAAGGCGATCAAAGACCCGCCGTTTTCGGGAGATCTGTCGTGTGCTTGTTTTGGCGAAAGCCAAAACATATCAAAGTGCAGGTCAGTTGTGTTTCGAAATAGATTTGCTCTAGCTCGATAGCGCAAAGAATATATAAAGCAAGGAGAGGTGGCTGAGTGGCTTAAAGCAGCAGGTTGCTAACTTGTCGTACTGGGAAACTGGTACCGGGGGTTCGAATCCCCCCCTCTCCGCCAATAAACACTTCGGGTTTGGACTTAAGGATTAACCCTTATTAATAACCAATCCCTAAACCCAAATCGTAATCCTAATTCTCATTCTTGTATTCCTGATCAATTCAAACTACACAAAGCCCAAACTTTGAAATGTCTCTACAAAACTTTGGCGCTTTCGAGTCAATGTTACATTTGATCCATCAACCATTACTTCAGAAGCATAAGGACGTAAATTATACAAAGAACTCATTGAAGAGCCGTATGCGCCTGCCGATACTAGCGCAACCAGATCTCCTTCTTTTGGATCCACCATTTCTACATTCTTTCCAAATACATCTGTAGACTCACAGACATTGCCTACAACTGTTGCTTTGATTTTGTCTCCATCTTTACGGTTAAGATTTACAATCTGATGGTTGGAGCCATACAGTGCAGGGCGTATTAAGTGATGAAATCCTGTATCTAAACATACAAATTCCTGCGTCCTTGTACTTTTCCTTGTTGTAATTTTTGAAACGAGACACGTTGATTCACTGACCAAATATTTTCCCGGTTCAAAACGAAGCTCAACTGGTTTTCCGTTTTCTTCTTCAAATTTGTTCACCATATCCATGATCGAACTCCCAAATGAAATAAGATCAATTTGCGCTTGATCTTCATGGTAGCGAACCCCAAATCCTCCGCCCAAATCAATAAAATCAAGACTTGGAAATTGCGAGGCAGTTTGTAAAATATGAAACACTGCTTTGGCAAAAACTTCTGTTTTATAAAACCCAGAACCAATATGGCAATGTAGCCCTTTAAGCTGAAGTTCAAACTTATTGATTAACGCCTTGGCAATTGCAAAATCTCTTTCAATAATTCCAAACTTTGAAGCATCACCTGCAGTAATTACATTCTCATTCTCACCATCACCCACTCCGGGATTTAAGCGAATAGATACATTGGCTTTTGGAAACATTCTTCCAAATCGTTCTAATTCAGAAATGGATCCGATATTACAAAGCACTTCTTCTTTCATTACAGATTTTAGCTCTTCATCACTTGAACCATTACCTGTGAAAATAATTTGATTAGAACGAAACGATAAAGTCTTTGCCAATTCTATTTCAAAAGGAGAAACAGCATCTATGCCATCTATGCCTGCGCTTTTTAGAACATTGATCGTGTGCGGATTAAAATTTGCTTTGATTGCAAAATAGATTTTGCATCTTTGTCCAAACGCATTCTTAAATGATGCAACTCGATCACGTAAGGTTTGTGCATCCGTAATAAAAAAAGGTGTGCCATACTCATCTGCGAGTTTTTCGCATATTTCAAGGGAAGGTATATATACATTTTTCATTAACTATTCTCTTTCATGTTCTTTTTTCTATCCATGTGTGGTGCAAATCCACCAAAACTTGATCTTTACATTTTTGATCGATCATTAAGGTGATGTTTCTCTGGGATGCCCCTACACTAATAGATTGAATAGGCACCTTTTTTTGATGACACATTCTAAACACGTCCTCAAAAATTTTGGAGTTTTGTGTAATCTCATGCCCAATCATACAAACCTTGGCTATATTTTTGATCTTTCTAACAAGACCAACTTTGGAAAGTGATTTTAACAATTTTGGATTAAAGTCCTGCTCAGAAACAGAAAATGTGAACGAAGTCTCAGATGTGGAACAAACATCAATAGGAATGCCAAATTGCTCTACAATTGAAGTTACCTTTGCAATAAATCCAACCTCATCAAGCATATTAGGATTTTCGATATGGAGTAAAATATTTTGGTCGGATGTTACTATACCTTTCACATCTTTTACTTCATCTACTTTAATCTTGGTCCCTGCAAACTTTCGATCAAAAGTATTTAAAATATATACGGGAATATTTTTCATGACAGCAATAGCAATGCTTCTTGGATGAACCACTTTGGCACCACTATAAGCCATTTCACTCATCATTTTCACGCCCATCTCTGGCCACGAAATGCTTTCTTTTACAAACCGAGGGTCTGCTGACATGACACCATTAACATCTGTCCATATTTGAACTTCATCAGCTTTCAAGGCTACGGCTAAAATTGAAGCGGTATAATCACTTCCACCTCTGCCAAGAAGTGTAGTGTCACCATGGGTATCTTTGCCAATAAAACCAGTTACAATGGGAACGATGTTTTTTTGTAAAAGGGGTGCGATATATTTTTTGCACGCAAGTGTTGTGGTTGTAAAATTTACATTGGCTTCAAGGTATGCGCTATCAGTACGTATAACTTTTTCTGAATGGATTCGACTTGCTTTAATCCCCTTTTTTTCCAAAGCATATAACAATAAATAGCTCGACAAACATTCGCCAAAAGAACAAACTTTGGCTTGCATTTTATGCGTCAGATCGCCAACAAGACTTGTCCCATGCAATATTGCTTTAAGCTTTTCAAAAATGGGCAACATGTCTTTTTCCCAAACAGCAGAAACTTCTTTTTCATTTGAAAAAAATGCTCTCGTAATATTTCGATGCAATTGCTCAAGTTGGTGAATTTTTTTCACCACAAGTCTCGGCTTTTGCTTTTTGGCAAGCTCAACCATGGACAAAAGCTGATTGGTTACACCGGACACGGCAGAAACCGTCACAATACAACGCTTGTTTTTACTTTGATCTTCGATGATTTGTGCACATTCTAGAATTGAGGCTGCACTTCCCATGGAAGTGCCTCCAAACTTTAGTGAAGCAAGGGCTTTTATTTGATGCTGCTGTGGCATTGAAAAGTAAGTCTATATTGAAATTATTATTTTACTGCAAGATAATAATTTCGAAAAAATCGTATAATTTGATATTTAATTAATTATATCAATATCTTATACTAATTTTGACATTTATATTGAAATACATATATTACTCTCAAATTATAATTTTACTTCGTCAAATTGAAAAAAACTCGATATAGAAGACGCTACTTGATATGAGAAACAACATGAAAATCGCAATTGTTGGTTATGGCAAAATGGGCCATGAAGTAGAAACATGCGCCAAAGAGGCAGGCATTGCCGTTTCACAAGTTTTTGACTTGAGCGACGACTTAAAGCAAGCCTCCTTTTCCAAAGATGAGGTTGTTATTGAGTTCACAACACCTGAATCTTGTGTAAAAAACCTCGAAAATCTATTGTCAAAACGTGTTGCTGTCGTATGCGGAACAACAGGATGGTATGATCAAATTCCATACATTCGCGATCTAACACATAAACACAGTGGAAGCGTATTGTACGCTTCAAACTTCTCTATTGGTGTGCATTTGTTTTGGCAAACACTTCATTATCTTTCTACCAAAATTGAAAAATACCCTTCTTACGACATCCACATGAAAGAAGTCCACCACATCCAAAAAAAGGATAAACCTTCAGGTACTGCGCGTACATCCATGGAAATCATTCGCAATGCAAATCCTCACATTAAAAATATTCCAATCGAATGCTATCGTGAAGGCGACGCGTTTGGCGATCACCATGTTTTTTTTGAAAGTAGCGTGGATTCACTCGAGTTAACACATAAGGCTAAATCTAGACAAGGCTTTGCAATGGGCGCCATTGAGTGCGCAAAATGGCTAACACATAAAAAGGGGTTTTTCTCTATTGATGACTACATTAAGGAAAAGCTTTCATGAACGTTCCATTTACAAAAATGACAGGTATAGGCAACGACTATATCTACTTTGATGGCATCACAAACGATATTCCCGTCGAAAAAATTATCACAATTACTCCCGAACTATCCAAAAGACGCTTTGGTATTGGAAGCGATGGTGTGATTTTTATTCTTCCATCAGAAAAAGCAGACGCGAGAATGCAAATGCATAATGCGGATGGATCACATTCGGAAATGTGTGGCAACGGACTTCGCTGCGTCGTAGCTTATTGCCTTTATAAATTATTTGATAAAAAAACTGTAACCATTGAAACAGATGCTGGAGTTGCTACAGGATGGATGACAGAAGACCAACAAGTATGCGTTGAATTGTTTGGTGAACCTGTTGTTCAGAATACAAATGAAAAAATAAATGTTGGAGAAAAGACTTTTACATTTACACGTATCAGTGTTGGCAATCCACATGCTGTCATAGAACACGCAAACATTGATCAAATTCCACTCTCTACCTGGGGACCGGTAATTGAAAATAATACCAAACTTTTTCCCCAGAGAGTCAATACAGAGTTTTTTGAAGAAATCTCTCCCGGACATGTAAAAATGCGTGTTTGGGAACGCGGTTCTGGAGAAACGCTTGCGTGCGGAACAGGTGCTGCAGCTGTATCAAAAGTTGTTCAACAAAAAACAGGGTTCTCGCAAATCAAAGTTTCACTCTTAGGTGGGGATTTGGTTTTTGAATACAAACAAGGAAAATTTTTCATGACAGGTCCTGCTACATATGTTTATAGCGGAAGCATTGATCTTACGGGATGGAAATAATAATAAACAGGAAGGTACATATATGAACATTCAACTCTCCCAAAGAATTCAAACAACAGGTAAGTATGCTTTTGCTGCTATTGATGAAAAAGTAGCAGAGCTTCAATCACAAGGCGTGAAAGTTATCGACTTCGGCGTTGGTGATCCCAAAACCCCTCCCCCATCATTTGTAATTGAACACCTCAATCAATTTGCAGAAAAAAGAAAAACCACAGGCTATCCAAGCTACATTGGATCCAAAGAATTTAGACAAGCATGTGCAGACTATATGAAGCGCGAGTTTGATATTGCGCTTAACGTTGAAACTGAAATTTGCTCTACGATTGGTTCTAAAGAAGCAGTATTTCATTTTCCCCTAACACTAGTAGACGAAGGAGACGTTGTCATTTGCCCTTCACCGGGCTATCCGCCATACAAAAATGGAACGCGCTTTGCTGGTGGAACTGTCTACACAGCGCCTTTACTTGAAGAGAACAAATTCTTAATTGACTTTGAATCTATTCCTCAAGAGATTTGTGACAAAGCTAAAATTATTTGGATCAATTATCCAAACTCTCCCACTGGGGCCATGGCAACTGATGATTGGTACAAACAGTTAATTGCGTGGGCACGTAAAAATAATATTGTCATTGCAGCTGATGAAGGTTGTTATATTGAAATCTATTTTGATAAAAAGCCTAAAAGCATTCTTGCCTTTGGCAAAGAAGGCATCATTACATTTTATTCGATGTCCAAACGCAACAACATGACCATGTTTCGAAGTGGTTTTGTTGCGGGTGACGAAAAACTCGTCGCTGCATTTAAAAAGGTAAAAACCAATATCGATTCTGGAACACCAACTTTTATACAAGATGTTTCAGCACTTGCGCTTCAAGATACAAATCACATTGAGGGTATGCGCAAGGAGTATGACGAAAAAAGAGCGATTATTTTATCTGCTTTTGAAAAAAAGGGGTTGCCGCTGTGTAAATCCGACTCGACTTTCTACATCTGGCAAAAAGCGCCCCAAGGAAAGACTGGCGAAGATTTGGCCAACAGTCTTGTAGATATTGGGATCGTCGTGATACCGGGGGCAGCAATCTCTGACGCAACAGCGAGCGGCATCAATCCGGGGCAAAACTACGTTAGACTGGCGCTGGTCCCAACACTTGATGAAATTAAAGAGGCAGCCAAACGCATTGCAGAAGAGCTTGTCCTGTAACGTTTTGATAAAAATGAAGAATCTTGTTATAGTGGGTAAAATTTATGACATCTGACCAACCTGGGCCCCTTAGGGCCGTTTCAACAATACAACACTTATGGACATAACGATTTATATTATCATTGTCCTTGTGTGCATTTTTCTATCTGGATTTTTTTCAAGTTCAGAAACAGCCCTTTTGCGCATTTCTCCACACGAAGTCGATGATGATATCAAAGAACATGTTCGCCCCACAGTTGCCGCTGTAAAAGAATTGATCCGTAATACATCTCGATTACTTGTTACCATCTTACTTGGTAACAACGTGGTTAATATTCTTGCAACTTCAACTGCTGCTGCAGTTTTTGTGCATTACTTCGGTGCCGAAAAGGGTGTTGTGTATGCAACACTTGTTATGACGGTTATCATTCTTTTCTTTGCAGAAATTCTTCCTAAAGCGATGGCTGCCAAAAACCCTAAACGTCTTTCTTATTTTGTCGCAATGCCACTTTATATACTTCATAAAATTCTAACTCCTGTTCATTGGTTTTTTGAAAAAATGTTTGACCCTATCATTTCAAAAATACTTGGCGCACCAACACAAAAAAATATACGCACCTATGATTCAATTTTGATGATGGCTAGACAAGTAAAAACAGCAATCCATGACAAAAATACACAGGAAGGCAATGCTCTTCCTATTATTGGTGCCACAGCTCGTGCGGCTGAAATGACAGCAGAAGAGATTATGGTGCCTCGTGCAGAAATTTTTGCGTGTGATGTAAAAACCACACCTCAAAAGCTTATGGAACTGATGATGGATGAACGCTACACGCGCGTTTTGGTATTTGAAGAAGATTTAGACACCATTATCGGCTTGATTCACTTAAAAGATCTTATTCGAATTATCCGTAAAGAAAAAACGGAGATAAACTCAATCATTAAACCTATTCTACGTGTACCAGAGAGAAAACCAATTTTGAGTATTTTGGCAGAGATGCAACGAAGTTTTATTCACCTTGCCATGGTTAAGGATGAGTTTGGCGTCACACAAGGTCTACTTACACAAGAAGATATTCTGGAAGAGATTGTAGGTGAAATTCGAGATGAGTTTGACAAGGACGAACTTCAATCCATTCAGCAAATATCAGATCATTCTTACATGGTGTTAGGCCGTATACCTGTACATGATTTTAATCGTCAAACTGGTTGGAACATACACCATGAAATGGGAGACACATTTTCAGGACTTGTATTTAACACACTTGGGCATCCACCGAGAGTGGGCGACAAGGTTAATATCGGCAATTATGAGCTTTCTGTCAGTGACCTTTCTGGGTCACGCATTACACACGTGCACGTTCTTAAACTTGCACCCAGTGATCATTAATTTCTTTATCTAGTACCACAAGCAAGATACAGACATTTTTCCATGAAGTTTTCGTCAGAATATCTCGGTGAATTGATGGCCATAACCAATGCAATGCTTTGGGCATGCTCTGTTATCCTATTTAAAATTTCGGGCCATTCAGTACGTCCCTTCACACTCAATTTTTTTAAAAATACGATTGGATCGATTGCACTCATACTTACATTGCTAGTGCTTGATAATCTTTATATTCCCGATGTTCCAGTCCGTGATTATATTATATTGATTGCAAGTGGAATATTGGGGATTGCTTTTGCAGACACACTTCTTTTTAAATGTCTTAATCTTTTGGGTGCAAGTCGAAGTGCAATTGTAGACTGTTTGTATGCACCGTTTATTATGTTTTTTTCTTTCATCATCCTTCACGAACCCATGACTTGGATGAGAGTTTTAGGTGCAACCATGATTATCATCAGCATTCCTTTAATTTATGCTGACAAAAAGAAGGATCCAATTTCATCCAGAGACTTTAGTCTGGGTTTACTTTTTGGATCTGTTTCCATGGCCGCAATGGGATTGGGTATCGTTTATATCAAACCACAATTGGAAATCTATCCATTGGTATGGACCACCACAATTCGTATGGTCGGAGGAACAATCGCGATGGCGCTGTACGTGCTTTTTCTAAAAAATCGTTCATCCATATTGTCTATCTTTAAGCCGCAAAAACTTTGGATCGTGGCATTTCCGCCCTCTTTTATTGGGGCTTATCCGTGCATTTTGCTTTGGGTAGGAAGTTTCAAATATACACAGGCAAGCATTGCAGGCATCATTACACAACTATCTGTGTTTTTTACTGTAATATTGGCGGGAATATTCTTAAAAGAACCCATGACGGTAAAAAAATGGATTGCAGTTTGTTTGGCTTTTTCAGGTAGTGCTGTTGCAACTTTTCTTTAATTACTCTTAGATATTTACAAAAAATATTATTTTGAACCTTGTAGTACAAGTGGAAAGTGTACAGTGTTTGAGATCACATAGTCTGACATATAAAACTCATCTTCAATCAAATACACAGATCGTGCTTGGTATGTATAAGATCCCCCTTCTAGGTTCTCATCCATAAATGCTACATCTTGTGTATCAACGAGCGGTCCAAACTCCCCATTGTTCTTTTTACGCTGCACTTCAAAATGAGAAAAATACTCTTCTGATACAATTTCTAAATCAATAACAACATCATTGGATTGTTTCGTGGCTGTAATTAAAGGCGCGCTTAATTCATATTCGATGCCATCGACTTCAACAATTTCAAGGGCTCCACCTTGAGTTTGGCTACTGGTGCCACCACAATGAACAAGGCTTGTAACTGTCAAAAGGAAAAAAATGTACTTTAGTTTTTTCATGATCAAACTCCAACGGTTATAAAGTTCCAAATTCTACATCACCGGGAACTGAGATAAGTCCGATGGTTTCAGCACTTTCTTCAGAATATTCAGAAAAATGATACTCATCATCAATGAGGTAAACTGTTCGTGCTCGATATTTATATGTACCATCTGCAAGATCCATATCTTGGGTTGCAGGATCAGAAGCATCTACGAAAAACTCATACGCAAATGTTCCAATTTTTTTCTCAATTTCAAAATGAGAGAAGTAATCAGATGCTTCAACTTCAAGATTGATGGTAACGTCATTACCGCTCTTTGAGGTATCAATGGTTGGAGCAATAAGTTCAATTTCTTCACCATTATGGGTGATATTGATGTTTACCCCACGTGTTGCTTCTTCTGAACCGCAATAGATCAGTGAAAAGCTCAAAGTTAGAATCAAACCAAGTCGCATAAATGTTGTCGCGTTTTTCATACATAGACAATAGTAGCAAGGGCTATGCCAAGGTTGACTTTTATAACTTATTGAATTATTTGTTCTTTTTCTGATGCGCCCGAATATTGGTTGCTGATTTTTCGCGCAATCATAGGACATTTGAGCACATTTTATGAAAGGATGAGGTGAAAGCATGCCCAACTATTGGTTGATGAAAACAGAGCCGACAGCATTTTCCATCCATGATTTAGCCAAGGCCCCCAAAAAAACGACTTGTTGGGAGGGGGTCCGTAATTATCAAGCGCGCAATATGTTACGGGACGACATAAAAAAGGGAGATTTTGTCCTTTTTTACCACTCCAATACAGATGAGGTGGGTGTGTATGGAACTGCGATTGTGGTGAAGGAGGGGTATCCGGACCCCTTCCAGTTTGACAAAAAATCCAAGTACTTTGACGACAAGGCAAGCAAAGACACGCCTCGGTGGTATATGGTGGACATAAAGCTGGACCAAATTTTTCAAAGCCCGGTCACCCTTACAGAGATGAGATCACTCAAACCCTTATCAAACATGAAACTTCTTCAAAAGGGGCAACGTTTGTCCGTTCAACCGGTGACCAAAACAGAGTGGAATACGATTGTAAAAATAGGACAAAAAGCCTAATTTTTTCTTGATCCTTGTATGGATTTCCCTATGATCCATCCATTGTATAAAACCAATCTATATAAGGAGTATGTAATGAAAAAAGTATTATTTGGTGCGGCGATTTGCCTCACACTTGGCCTAGGTCTTTATGCTTGTGGTGGCGGAGATGATGGCGGAAACGCGCAAGATCCTTCCAATGTTGATTTTAGTAATGCCACAGGAACACTTAGTGAAGACAATGCAGATGAGGTTGCTTTAAGTGCATTAACAGTAACATTGAGTATTCCAGGTGCTCCAAATGCATTGTCATCTAATTCTTTAATCTCTCCAACCATTCAACAAGGAGATAGTTGCTTTGATGGCTTTTCTCAAGGAAGTACATCAGGTAGCATTGACTTAAATTGTTTATATCAAGGAACAAGTTGTACCTTTAATGATGGTTCTGGGGATTTCTCATACAACCAAGACAATATGAGCTTTAATTTGAATTGGGATAATCAAACTATGACCTGTGAAAATTATACATTTACTGATTATAGCGCTGAATACGCGTATACAACATCGGTTTTTTGTTACTCTAACAGCTACACATTCAACGATGAGGACATTAGCTCCAACTTTTGTTACAATACAAACGGTGATTTTTTAATCACGGTTAATGGTGAAACATATTTCGTTGGTCCAGCTTCAGGAAATTGTGCCACTGGTGTCAGCGTAGATATTACTGACAGTGAAGGTACACATACTGTAACATGTGATGTAACAACACCAACAACATGCACTTCGTACTATCAAGTGTCTGCAGTTGAGAATTGTACAATCAACTAATTGGATTGCAGTTACCCATACGTGTTTACACGTATAGTAAACCTAAAAACCCACCCCACAAGGGTGGGTTTTTTTTATTTTCTTTTGGCTTGAATTTGGCATAGGACTTCTAGTATAAGGAACTACATAATGCTTCGCGTTATATTACATATTATTTTTATACTAGTGATTTCAGTGTCTTACGGATGTGCGTCAAATCACCGAACCTCTGTAGATCCTAATTCCACCATAACCCTTACTTTTAACGAACGATATCCGGACAACGTGGGCGAAATTGAGTCGGCAACATGCAAACTCGATCACTGGTCCTGGGACAAAGAGTTAAAATCCGGAGATACATTAATAGAAGGATTACATTATCAATTAGAAGGCCTTATTCCCCATGGTCTTACTTTTAAAGCAATCGTAAAAAGCAGGAATGAACTTGAACTTCAATTTGAAGGTCAGGCAGAGGAGCATCATGTGAATGACTCGGTTGATGGTCTTTTTTTTACACTATTGCAACCTGTATTTTTAAATGCATCTCCTAAAGCTCCTCAAGAAGAAGTTACAAAATACAACCTACATATTCAATTTGGTGTCGGATACGCGCTCAAAGGTCAAGTTACTCAATCGGACGGTGCTGTAACTGTAGAGATTAAACTTACCGGAGAGACAATCGATATTGACCAAGAAAACCAAAAATTTACAACACAAACACTGTTTGAACCGGGTGATGTGTATGAAGTTCGAATCAAAAACCATCCTCGTGGCCGATGCTGCCAAGTCTCCAGCAATGCACGCGGAATCATGCAGAACGAACCCATTGAAGGCATTGAAATATTCTGTGAGGAAGGTTCTTGGGATCACCCAAACAATTATACCGATTTTATTGGCACAGACATCAATGGATTTCTAGGTGAACATGAACTGGTTACATCAGGTTCTAACCCTTTTGGAGAAATAGGTTTTCTGCAATCTTCAATGAGTCCAAATACAAATTTGATATTTGACTACGTTTCAACCCTCCCTACTGTTTTTCAACCCAACCTTTCAAGTCCCAATTATCGCTCCACAACCATACCGAGTGACGCACAAAGTATTGTTAGTCATATGAATGACAAAGGGCTGAGCATGTATGGATGGGTAAACCAAGATCAAAATAGTAACGATCAAGTTTACGTAAGCATCGTCGATCGAGATCGAGGACTGATTATTGCAGATAAACTAACGCAAACAATTTCACCAAAATCTAACATCAAAATTGTGGGCAACCAGAACAATGAATTTTATATTTTTTGGATTGAAAACAATACAAAAATTTACTTTACGTATTATGATGGAAAAACCCTACGACAAGCACAATCTCTCTGGACCTACGGCTACTCGCTAAACCAATTGCAAGTCACTCTGAACAATAATGGGGAAGCACTCACCGCTTGGACATTAAACAATCCGACACAGCAATTATTTCACAGCTTTTTATCACAAGGTGAGATTAAAACCGGTGTTGGAATTAATACTCCGTTGTCTTTTGCTTCAACATCTGTCACGCATTTTGACATTACATCAGGAAACCAAGAATCGCGCATTGTATGGTCTCAAGAAGACCCTAACATTACAGGCCAACACAATATTTATGAAGCCTATGGGAATCATGATCAATGGACCAAACCTTCCATAAGCACAGCATACTTTCGATCTGAACCCAACCCATTACAGGTCTTGCATCTGCTTCATCATGATGTGCATACAGCAATTGTTTGGGGTGTGTTAAATGCAGCCAACGATTACAGAATTCGTTACCTTTCGCGAGAGAGTATCACATGGGAAAATCTATTTGAAGTTGGCACTGTTGCAACCAATACACTAACCTCTCTACAGGCTTCCATGAACTTGCATGGTGATGTATTGGTAACTTGGGCAAAACCTTCTGGTAACTATATTTATCGGCGTTTGTTTGAAAATGGAAGTTGGTCGACTGAAACTCAAACTTCATCCTTTTCTTCACTGGATACCAATTTTATGGATCAACATGAAAGCATGCTTGCAAATAACGGCACAGCTTTTATTGTATGGGAAGGTGAAGAGAACGACCAATATCGACTCTTTCTTTCTTCAAAAATTGCCGATGAAACATGGAACGACCCCTCATCCATTGGTGACATGATCAATCCGCAAGGCGAATATTATGTCACAAGCAGTAATCATTTTACACTGCATGCATCACAAGGCTGTGGTGGGGGAGCAATAATGTGGACCCAAATCAGTGAAAACGCTGATCAAAGCACTACTTTTGGCAAACAAGTTTTTTGGAGCAAGTTTCGATAGGATTGGCATCAAACTTGCGAATACGATAGGAAAAGGAATAAGGAAGGTACCCATGAGAAAATATGCAGCTTATATCATACTTACAATCATCACATGTCTCACCGTAGGATGTGGAGGAGAAAGCAGAAATACAAATAACAATGATTCCACAAAAAATCCTTCTACAGCACAACCTAACGTACCTAGTGATAATGAAACACCTGATTCGCTAGAAAAACTCATAACAGTTTTTGTTCCAAATTTTGTCAGCGGTACTGTACACATCAGTCAGTCAAATTTGCAATTTGATTGGCAAGAAGATTTTTTGTTTATTCCCACAACACCAAATACAGATCGTTTTGTTGAAGTTACAATCCCCAACAAACTTTTCACCTATGATGTTTGGGTGGAAGAAGCGGTGTATGACGATACTGCGACCAACAACAATTTAAATTTCACAAATACAACTGTAATGAATAGCATTATCCCGGCTTCCTATGCTGAAAATCAGGTTTCTGTCACTGTATATACGCACCTTGCTAAAAAAGCCTATGACTTCTATAACAGCAATGTAACTTGGGACAGTATTGATAGTGCATATCGTGAATACTTGGGTATTGGTTCATTTTTGTCTTTGATACCTAGACATACTGGCATTGTATACAACCCAAGCATTCCAGACGATGTTCGCTATGGCATGTGGATTTCTGCATTTTCACGTTTGGCAGAAATTCATGAAGATTTTCAAGATGATGTATACAACGATGGAACTTCTCTTGATATGAAATCTTTGTTAACCAACATCACAGAAGAAGATGTGGGCTTTAACGGTGTGTTTTCGGGAAATGGCACACATGACAGCGTAAAAATTCACAACCAAACAATGCGCTTGCACTTGGCACAAGGGCTATATCAGTATTTGGGATCGAGCCACAACACAACCAATTACAATCAAAGTCAGATGCTAGCCCTAAACATTGCCAACAGTGTCACACTATGTGACAACCCAGTGATCTTTGATGGCTCATACAGTCCTCTTCATACGTTTACAGAGAATGTAACTAAAAATTGTATAATTACTTCTTCTGGTATTCCAACTATGATTTCCGCAGCACATGATATCACTTTTGATTGTGAAGCGATTTCAGATGTTGGGATTTATGTGTTTCGAGGCTTTGCCTATTTTGAAAATATCAACAATGGTAATGTAACGACTGTAAAACTTCATTCAACCACATACAATGGTATTGATGAAGAAGAGTCAAATAGTGATAATAATATTTACCAGTTTAATAAGTTCATCAACCTTGCGCCCTATGCGCCTACACTTCCAGACCCATTTGAATACACAATGTCTACAGATTACTTCATATATGACAATGCATTGAACAAAATAGATGGAATACTAACAATCCCTTCATTTATTGTACCTTAGTGCTTACCCAACACCGAAAGCTCTTAGGATTTGAACAGCCACGACTGCTAATACATAGGAAACTGTTGTGAATGTAAAAAGCTGAATCAACGGCCATTTCCATCCACCAAATTCTTTCACCGCAACTCCCACAGTCGTCATGCACTGTAACGCAATCATGAAAAAGATGATCAACCCAACGACGGATGACGTTGTAAAAAGTAAATCTCCTCGATCATTTGTTGCAACCTTCATCTTTTCAATAAGCGAGTTTTGAAGTGAATCCTCATCTTCATCTGCAATCTGAAACACAAGCGCTAACGCAGACACAAACACTTCACGAGCAGTAAATGCAGCAACCAACGCCGTACCAGTACGCCAATCCCCTCCCATCGGTTCCATCAACGGCTCCATAACTTGACCTGCCTTGGCGGCATAACTTGTTTGTAGTTTTTCGATGTCAGTAGGGGCATTGTAATTTGGAAATGTTGTGGCCAACCAAAAAATGATCGCAAACACAAAAATCACAGGACCTGCTTTTTTAACATAGGCCCATGTTTTGGAAAACACATGATGCATTACCAAACGCACACTCGGTCTTCGATAGTACGGAAGTTCATGAATAAAAAAGGATACATCTTTAATCTTCAAAAGACGGTTTCCAATTGCAGCGGTCACACCACCCACAAAAAGACTACACAGATAGATCAAAACCATGAAAAATGCAGGCTTGTATGCTGGCTCACCCCAGAAAAGAAATGTTAGTAAAAGCGCATAGACTGGTAGTCTCGCACTGCAACTCATAAGTGGAATGATAAAAAGCGTAAGAAACTTTTCTTTCTTGGATGACATGGAACGCGCAGCCATCATAGCAGGAATCGCACATGCATATCCTGACAATAAGGGCACAAATGAACGTCCGTTGAGTCCAAGTTTGGATAAAGGTTTATCAATCAACGAACAAGCACGCGCCAAATATCCACTGTCCTCTAAAATTGAAATGCCCAAAAATAAAATGGCAATTTGTGGCACAAAAACAAGCACAGCTCCTAGACTTGCAAAAATTCCGTTTCCGACAAAATCAGCAATAAGATTGTCAGGAAACATTTCAACTGTAGTGCTTGCAAGATAACCAAACGCACCATCGATCATGTCCATAAAAGGTGCTGCCAACCAAAAGATCGAAGCAAACAAACCAAACATCAACAGTATAAAAGTAACAAATCCAAAAACGGGATGAAGTAAAAATCGATCTAGTATTTTTGTACGCTCTCGAGATTGATTGATTCTTTTTTGTAAAAAAACGTGACTTTGAATTTGCTTATTCTGGCCAAGTACACGCTCATATTTTCGTGGCTCCCACTCCATTACATCACGAATGGAACTGGGTAACAGATTCTTACGCTTGATGATCTCTTGCGCTAGCGCCTTTATCCCTAAGCCTGTCATAGAAGAAACAAGAACAACTGGGGCACCAAAAGCTTTACGAATTGCCTCTACATTAATTTCAGAAGGATTCACACGATCTGCCATGGTCAGCGCAATTAAAACAACAAAGTTACATTCAACAAGTTGCTGTACCAAAAGCAAGTGACGTGCAATTTGAGAAACATCGACAGTGACAACAACCAAATTGGGCCTTCGTTTCGTATCAAAAAGAAGTTCAAACGTAACTTCTTCATCTCGTGATTTAGGAAAAAGACTATAAGTTCCGGGTGTATCAACAAGTGTAACGCTCTTGCCATATTCCTTAGAAAGTTCACCTCTTGCATAATCAACAGTTGAACCCGGATAATTAACAGTTCGATGGGACGACTTGGTAAGCACATTAAATAGTGTGGTCTTACCCGAATTCGGTGCGCCTACAAATGCAACAAAAGAATTTGTCATAGAAGCACCTGAATACAAGCAGCTTCTTCCAACCGTAACGCGACTGTGGCCCCTTGGATTTCTGTAATCATCGGCCCAGCAAACATCATCTGACTGACAACGCGTACTTCTTCTCCGGGTGCAAAACCCATTTCTAATAAACGCTCCACAATCACATCGTTGCCACCCACTTCAATAATGCGATAGACTTGATTTTTTGCTTGTAAATGTAATGCCCCCGTCATGATGTTGAGATGCATTATCACCATTTAGACCAAAAGTGAATTATTTTAACATATTGATATTATTGTGCTTTTTATGGAGTTGTGCGACTTATTTACATTGTTTACACAAGCCGTATCCACCTTCGCATAAAGCTACGGCGGACAGGTCGTCTATAAACATAATTTGAAAGATAAAAGAATGTGAGTACTTACTTACACTGCTTGCACAAGCCGTACAGTTCCATTTTGTGGTCTGTAAGTTCATATCCATATTTAAGTGCGATCTTATCCTGAAGCTCTTCTACATCTTTTGAGTAAAACTCAATGATCTCGCCACAGTTGGTGCAAATCAAATGGTCGTGGTGTTTGTCAGAATACGGCTCAAACGTCACAGAGCCTGTTTCGAAATCACGCTTGATCGCGAGCCCACATTCTTGCAGTAGGTTAAGCGTTCGATACACTGTAGCTAGACCTATTTTTGGGTTCACTACTTTTACTTTTTCTAAAAGTTGATCAACCGTGATGTGATCTTGGGTTTCAAAAAACACTTGCGCAATTTGCTCACGACTTGTCGAGTGTCGAAGATTCTTAAGGTCAATATAACGATTAAGTTTGTCTAAATTGTCTTTCATACATTTTTACTTTGCTTGATGCACAACCATCTGTGGATAGGGAATTTCGATTTCCTTATCATCAAATGCTTTCTTTACCTTTTCTGGGTACGAAAAGTAAACATCCCAATACAAATCAGGCCTACACCACACTTGTACTGTCATTTCTACAGCGTTGTCGCCATGCTTAGACACCGCCACACGATGCTTAGGATCTTTCAGCACACGATCATCTTTCACTATTAAATCTTCTATCACAGATTTCGCCAAATCGATATCATCTCCATACCCTATACCAAAGAGAAAGCTTATTCTTCTGGCAGGCTCACAGTTAAAATTCTCAATTGGGTTATTGGCTAAATTACCATTGGGTAAGACTACCTTTTTGCCATCTGCAGAAATAAGTTCAGTATGAAAGACCTGTATTGCTCGAACAGTACCTTCCAATCCTCCGGCACGGATATAGTCACCTACTTGAAATGGTTTGAAAATTAAAATTAAAATGCCACCAGCAAAGTTAGAAAGACTCCCCTGCAGGGCTAAACCTACAGCCAAACCAGCTGCACCAATCACTGCAACAATTGATGTGGTTTTGACACCTACCATCTGAATCACTGTGACAATAAGCAAAATTTTCAGTGCAATACTGGTTAAACTCACCAAATATTTTTGAAGCGATTCATCGCACTTCTGCCTTTGGAATACTCTTTTCAAAAAAGATCGAAAAATTCGAATCAGCCATAAACCAAGAACAAGTGTTACAATCGCAAGCACTAATTTTGGTAAATACTCAACACCCATACTGACTGCTTTTTCTTGAAGCATTTTTATATGATCTACACTCATGATTTCCATTGTCGTTTCCTACTTATATCGGTATGTGGACATGACATTAACAAAATATCTATATTTGTCGAGTATCAATATGCATAAAGGAACGATCTATATTCTGCTTTCAACATTGCTTTTCTTTGTTGCCCAATTGATGGTTAAAACCATCCCAACAATTCCTGCTGTAGAGATCGTTCTTTTTCGAGCACTCACATCCTTTATTTTATGTTCTTACTTCATTCACCAAAGAAAACTTCACTATTTCGGACACCATAAAAGAGATCTCATATTAAGAGGCGTTTTTGGCACGTTAGGTTTACTTACTTTTTTTTATTCTTTGCAACACTTACCTCTTGCAACTGCAAGCACACTCATTCAACTGAACCCCATTTTTGTCATCCTTTTTGCCATTGTACTGGTGGGCGAAAAACCCAATCCAAAACAGTGGATTTACTTTTTCATGGCATTTCTGGGTATTGTTTTACTTCGAATGGGCACACTAGAAATAAACATCAAAGATTTTTGCATTGGTGCTAGCTCCGCTGTTTTTGCAGGAGTTGCGCACAATTTCATACGTCGATTAAAAAATAAAGAAGATCCACAAACTATAATTTTATATCTCGCGCTGGTTGCAATTCCATTTTTTGGACCGCTTACCTATTTTCAATGGGTACCTCCTACAACATATCAATGGACAATTCTTATAGGCATAGGTCTAATCACTCAGCTTGCACAGGTCTATCTTACAAAAGCATACATTGCTTCTCAAGCATCACACATTGTACACTTTACCTATATTGGTGTTATCTTATCCGTTATTTTCGGATGGCTTCTCTTTGATGAAACAGTGACAACGCTAACACTAGCATCCATTGCGCTGATTATTTTCTGTATTTTCATGATTCACAAGAATAAACACGCTACATGATCTCTTTTGGATCAAAAAACTTCTCTTCGTAAATTCTTGTCATAGCAATTTCTTGATAAGGCAGAAGTTCGTTTTGAATTTTATTTTCTAACACCTCTTGAACAAACAAAAGAGGAATATTCACACCTGCTTTAACAGTAAGAATAATAGAGGGCGGAAATCGAAGATTAATTTCCATCAACACTGGTTGGTTATTTTTATCTTCTCTAAACTGCATGTTCGCAACACCAAAAACATCAATTTTATCTGCAATTTTACAAGCAGTTTCTACCAAGAGCGGGTGCCGTACAGTCAAACCTGTCATAACCATGCCCTGCTTAATCTGAAGCCTTTCTCTGGGTACACAAGCCACGACAACGCCGTTTTGATTTCTATAAACATCGACGGAATACTCTTTTCCAGGAAGATACTCTTGAAGAAAAAAGGATCCATCACGTTTATAGGTTTGCAATTGTGTTTTGGCATAAATTTTTGTTGGTAAACGTACATCCGATGCTTTTCTTGGCTTCATCATCATTGGAAGTTTTAATTCATGAATGTTAAGATGTTCATCGTAAGGATAAAACTCATGCTCAGGAAAAATGTCTTTTGCTTTACTAATGAGTGTAAGCTTATCCTCACAAAGTTGTAATGTCTTTTTACTGGCGATAAGCACCTTACAACCAATTTTTTCAAAATCTGAAACATGGTTTCGTAAAGGAATAAGATCTCTAGAAGAAATTGGAACAACAAGATCAATTTTGTTGCTTTTACATACCGAAAGTAACTCATTTATGTATTCTTCATTGCTCTCGGTGGAAAGAATAATTCTTTTTTCCTTTGGAACGAGAAAAAGCCCCGGAGCATACATATCTCGATCAGCCATAAAAAAATCATATGATTGAATTCCTTCAAAGGATTTTAAGAAAGAAACCGAGGATGTTTTACTGCTGCTTGTAATGAGTATTCTTTTCACTTCTTAGGCCCTACCACATTGAATAACTCTATTGTAAAACTCCCAAAAAAATAAAACAAGATTATTTCGAATTCTTTCTTTTGTGAGAAAAAAAATTCGAAAGCAGGTCTTGAATCTCTGTTTCAAAAAATCCGGAAATAATTTCTACGCTGTGGTTGATATTCAATGTTTTTCGATGTGCTTGCACAAAACAAAGCGCCCCACCTTTTGGATTTTTTGCACCAAAAACAACTCTTGGAATACGTGCTTGAAAAATTGCACCTGTACACATGATACAAGGCTCAATGAGAACATACAAACATGTATCCTGAAGCCTCCACTGTGCTGTATGACTGGCTGCCTTTTGGATCAATTCAATCTCAACGTGACCCAACGGAGATTGTGCTTTTTCTCTTTGATTAGACGCCTTACAAACGACTTCCCCCTTGTAGGTAAGCAGCCCAGAAATAGGCACATCTTGGCTTTTGCAATTCTGAGACATTTCAAGAACTTGGCGCATGTGCTCTGTATCGGCATTTAAATTATTCATCAATTATTTCAATGAGTTAGATTATTTACTTGATTTTAACTGTTGCAATGCGATAAAGCATGGTAACTCATCCCACGATTTAAAGGTTGTAGTGATTATTATGATGTTTTGGGGGCCTATGACAAGACAAATTCTATCTTTCTTGATCTTGTGCATAGCTGTCTTTATCACTTTTCCAACCTTTGGATCAGAAATCAGTCAAAGTCCTTATATTTATCCCGAAATATGTCATGCGCAGGCCAAAGAACAAAAAATTCTACGCTTTGTTGAAGATTCAAATGACTATGATCGCATATTACAGAAAAGTTTTACATGGGGACGAACATTTGACATCTCGAACATCAAGCAACGATTTGAAACAGCTTTTGTCTGGCTTGCAAATGATCTCAATATTTATAATGGTAAGGAACTAAGCCCAACAGCAAATTATCTCTATCGCTGCCTGAATGACGAAAGAGAATGTCACCAGTTTTTTTCAACTGAGCACGGAAAATACCAAGAGTTTTACTGTGATTTTCAGTTTTATAAAACTTCCATTGAAGACAGTTATGATAACTTTAACAGAAAATCCCTCATGTGCGGTGATCTTGCTGAATTTTTCTTTTCAAGCCCTGTAGAAGAAGACCCAAGATATCAAAAGTTATGTTTTGATAAATCAGGCACACAGATTAACTATGATGATCCCAATGATGATTCAAAAGATGGAAGTATTCAAGCACAGTATCGCTACCTTGATAATCTAAAGTTTGATTTTCATCGAATGCTCGGAAACTTGGTCAAAAAATATGTCCAGTACAACCGAGAAGTTTTTCTTTTTGTTTTATTCAAAGTCATCGACGATTTTGATCGCGCTTACACATCTGAAGAGTCTTCCAAGCTAACAAGGCACTATAACATGGTGAGCCTTGTTGAAGAACTCACAAAATGCCAAGACAACCAATTTCATATGTACAAGTACGATACACTCGGAAAAAAGATGTACACAGAAGCAAGTCTAATGTACCAACAACTTGCGCAAGACAAAAATCAATCTGGACGGTTTAGTCTTCGACCAGAGCTACTATCAGACCCTACCTACTACTTTGATCTCGTAAATAAATTCTATACAGAAAGAACAACCAATCGCTCTTATGAAAATTGGTCTTTAACAGATCAAATTCATTACTTTGCAAACCTTGAAGAAAAAAAGCAATCACAAATTACCGCGCAACCAATTGACAGTTTGACCTATGCTGAAATTGCAAATTACATCAACTCCCTAACGACGTATCCAACAAATGACGCCAAAAAGCCACCGCAGGCTTCGATCTCAACATCTCAATCCAAACCTATTGTTTCAACTTTTGTTACTCCATCACAGGCCAACGAGCTTATCTGTAATGACGTTCAATCTTGTCATGGGGACGGTGTGGGAGCGACAACTTCTCAAACCAAAAGGTTCAACGACATTATCAACTCCAATGACCTTCAGAAAATCGAAGGCTTGTTCACGCAAAATGAAACGTTTCGTATGTATTTTTTAAGCCATCTTTTCTCGCTCAAACAAAAAACGGATCAGTACCAATTCGATGAAACCAAACCTAAATACTACAATCAAATCCATCATGGCCATCTTCCCTACCATTTTTTGGCCAACGCGCTCGGAGATCTTAAATACCAAATTCAAAAATTTAACCAATCCTATGTAGAAGCCTCTATCACTGGATCACTTCAACAGTTTAGAGATTATTTTTATAAAGAGTACTGCATCAAACAACGAAGCGAATACGAAGATTTTACCGTTAAGGAAGCTTATTGTTATACCTATGAAAATGACACCCAAAAACAAGCGGAAAAGCTACATATCTTTGAACACAAAACCAAAGAATTTTATGATCAGCTTGTCCAGGAAATTAAAACTGACCAGCTAACCTTTTATGAGTACGACTATGCCTCAATTGATGAAAAACTAACACGTTCACACATCTACACAGAAGAAGATGCACTACTTTTAAATGGACAAATGAGAAAGATTAATGACTTTTGTTACACACATATGGTCAAGCTTGGAAAATTTGCCGCGCCCCAAGAAGACATTCAAACTTTGTATACCTATATTGACAAGTTTTCTTCCATTGCCCTTGTACACCAACTTCTTGGGTATTCTCATTTTACAGACATGATTCAACTTTCACCATCACAACGCCTTGAAAGCAATTGTTTTGAAAAGGGCTTTGTCTTTGGTGACGATCTTGATCATACAGCGGGTGGAAAATTTGGTCAGCTTTTAGGACATTATGAACCCAATCGTCAAACTTGGTATAAACCTTCCAATTTTTCAGTATCATTGAACGATCTCCACGATATGGAAGACAGCATTTATGGGGATTATGTGGAAGAAATCGAAAAACTTGCAGAAGCACCAAAACTTAATAACGAAGGTAACCAACGAGATTTTTTACTTGATTCCATACTTGGACGAACAGGTGCGTTGATCGATTATGCAAAGGATCACCCTTCCTATCGCACAGGTCAACATATCTGCGATTTATTAAAACAGGCGGATCTAGAAGATTTTGAGTTTTATCAGCGCGTTCAAACCATCAATACGTGCGCGATGATTGCAAGCTTTGCACTACTTCCTACACGTGGTTTTGGATTAAAGGCGTTTTTTTATTATGGTGCATACTATTTCACAGCTGGCGTTTTTGTTGCCACTCATCAATGGGCTATATGGGCTGGACAGGAGCAAGAGGGACTTGTAAACACCAACTACCATACAAATTTCTTAACCACAGAAGAAGCGCAGCAGTTACACGAAGAAATTTTGAGCATGACAAAAGATCATAAACTGGCGCGCAACTTATCCTTTTTATTTTTGATTCCTACATATTCTTCAATTGAAAATTTTATACTTAGAAACCGAACATTTGTTAGCAAAGCAATGCGTGAAATATATAGAAAGCGACAAAAATTTGTCGAAGAATTTTTGGTTAAACGAACTAAGGGCACTGGTGAAGCAGTTGTAAAAGATGTCGGTTTTTTAAAAGATAATACGATTCGAGCTTATATTTTTAATGTTGAAAACGTAACAGCAAGAGAGTTCGAAGACATTATGCTTCAATATAGCCTTGGCCATGGTGATGATTATATTCGCGCAACCTTTGGAAGAAAAGTCTTCGAAATATTTGGCACAAGAAAATATCTCCCTAAAATTACTAAAATTGAACCCAAACCTATTCAGCCCAATTTATTACAACGAACAACACAACCAGCACTTAAGTGGGTGCAAGGCGTTGCGAAACCCGTAACAGAAAGTAAAGTATTTCGATTTGTTTTTGAAAACTCCATATGGGCTAAAAAGTTTACCCTTAGTTACACTGGGTATGGGTTTTTAAGGTTTCTCTCTCTTAAGCAATGGGGTTGGCAAAAGACTGTGGGTGGTATTGCAAATGCATTACGCGTAATATCGCCTGCCAAATACAAAGATTATTTCGGATATTCTTATCAAGTCCCCTTCGATATTGAAACCAGAATGGTTAACTTATTTAATAAGGCATCCGAGTACAGTTCCAAAACAGGCAACATGATTTTTCCTCCTAAAATGTATGAAAATCTTGGTAAGCAACTTCAATATTACAAAAAAAGCTCAAGCAAGGTTGTAAAATTCATTCCAAAAATCGACGTACAAAGACAGGAGTTTTTAGAAAAAATTGTAGCGCAAATTAAAACCAAGAGTGATCGCTTGCGTGAAAAAATCCGTGAATATTTAGAACCCATGATTCATGGTGAACTTTTAACGACAGAAGAGTTTTTAATCTTTGGTGAACATTTTACCAAACGCATTGAAACCTTAAGTGACTGTAAAGACCTTCTCAAAGTATTAAAGTTTAGCAACCGCGAGTATAGTCTTGCACGTGATCAATTTTTCTTTAAAGGAAAAAATCTTCTTAATCCTAGAGCCTATCAGAACAGAAGATTGTACATTTTACAACATGCTGATGAGTTTTTTGAGATTGCACGATATGCACGTCACAAAATGCAAATTCGCTTTTATCAACGCGTAAAACAAATGGTTGATGATTCCAATGGTGTTCTTAATATTGACGAAATCGATCGCGTTGTGAAGGAGGCGCACAAAGAATTTCCACTCGCTTTTGAAACCAAAGAGGCTATGAATATTTTAAAAGGCGTATCAGACGATTTTGATGAATTCTCTATCAATTTTATTTCACGAAACAGAGAATCTTTAGAGGCAAGAATCAAAGAGTTTGAAGATAAGCTTTTTCCTCAGTACTTTGGCGATCAGTTTAGTCAAAGCTTGTTTGAATCGCTCCTTTCAAGAAAAAGTTATGTGATTTCGGCTAGACACGGTTGGCTTAAAGCAAGACGTATGACAGATGCGTTTCCAAAGCACGTACTGGAAAAAGAATTTTTAGAACTAGAAGCTGTCAACAGCGCGCATTTTCATCGTTTCCTAGAAAAAGGCTTAAAGAAATATAAAAACGATATCAAAAAAGCCTATGAGTATGCTTACAACGAAGCCAAGTTTAGAAAAGCGATAGAATACGAATGCGCCTCGCCACGATCTGAAGTACGTCTGATGTCAAACAGAATTATTAAAAAGTGGACGCAAAGAATTAGTATGGCAACGTACTCAACAGGTTATTCTATGAACCACTGGGATGAACCTAAAGATTTGGAATTTGCAACACGTCTTATGTTTGAAGTTGGACTTCCAACCATTGCTGCACGTCTTCGCGTAAACGTTTTTACACGAAAGGATCAAACCCCATTTTGGAAAACATTTGGTGACTGGGAAAAAATGGCAGGTGAAACGGCGCTCTACGATGCGCTTGGGCTTATTACATTGGATACACTTTTTTGGGGCCATGATGCTGTTTTTGAGTCTGAAAGAACGCGAGATGAATTTTATGAACGCATTATTCAATCGGGTAATCCACTTGAGCTTCTAAATTCCGTTATGAATGAAGGTGGCGAAAACGAAGAGCTTCGTCTCCTTATGGAAGAAAAGTACAACCAAGTTGCAAAAAATATCAACCAACTCTATGCAAGATATGACAAAGGCGAGTTTCAAAGTGACAATGAACTTGTGGATGAAGCGATCAAGCTTGGGCTGATTGATGAACTTTTTGACAAGAGTGACAGCCCAAATCTTACTGAAGAAGAAATGGAACAAGATGATGCTTTGGAAGAAGAGCTTCTAGATAATTTTGCTGAAGTGCTTTATCAAGAAAATCGATCTCGCAAAGAAGAGTACGCCAATTACTATGGCTTAAAACCCGATGCAGATGACTTTCTGTCCATTCCACCAACATTTACAATTGGCGCCATTGCTAAATACGGTGATGAATTTAATATTATGCGTTCTCAAGAATGGGAATTTCTAGACCCTCTTGGCATGTCAGACACATTTCATGATGCAATTAACAGGTATATGTTTTACCGCGTGTGGGATGCAGGCTTTTACAGTTGGTCCACTTATCTTCGAACGCATCTGATGTACAAAGCGCTTTGTAAATGGAGATTTGCCCCAATTGGAAGTCCGCTAGGAGCAATAGCTGTGTACGCAGCATTCAAGGCAACGCTAGATCCAATAACATTTTATGTTCGTAAAAAAACAACGGGGTACTAACAACGCCCGCCAACGCTGTTACGCTACGTAAATATAAAAAAAGGGAAGGCTTCTTTCAAATCCTTCCCTTTTTGTTTCACACCTATGTGTTTGTTAGTCTTGTTTGACCATCAAGAAGTTGATGGACCCTGGATTATCGTTATCTTCAGCGATATCACCAGGTGATTGCCCCACACACAACAAAGCATCCAATGTTGTGCTATCAATATTGCTAATAAACGAACACGCTATATTGGCGTCTGCTTCATCAGGCACGCTCAACACACCGGTATACCAACCCGGACCAATGTCAGATGCGTCTTCCAATGTGATCGTAGCCGCATCGTCACCTGTTTCCCATGGATTGATACTGGTCACTTGTCGACCCGTACCTTCTCCACTGTCATTGAATGTCATTTCAACGAAAAAGTTATTGGCGTCATCACTGTTTACATCACCATCTCCACCTTGAAATAACATACCTCGGAATGTTCCTTCCATATCCGCAATGTCATTGGTTTGTCTTGGAAATGCTACAATGGCAGATGATGTTTCAAACTCCATCGTATCCATGTTTTGTTCAAATGTTTGAACGATTGCTCCACCATTGGTGGTCAACCACAAATTGGAAATCGGATCATCGGTCATTTCATCAGATAACGACAAGAAGCCATCCGAGCATTCGCCCGTGATGCTTTCATCACTACCGGAAGTAACTTCTGGAAAACCATCTGCAAGTGCACGCTTGGCTGTAACTTCGCCTGTATCTGACCCTACATCGTAGGAAAAAGTACCAAAGTAATCTTGTTCGTCACTGGTAGAATCTTCATCATCACGTTGACGTTGCGCAACGATCCAGTTGGCATTAAAATCATCATCTGGACAACTACCTGAAGATAACATCGGAATAATTTCATCTCCACCCAGCGGTAATAAGAACACACCAAAACCAACGATTTCAATCGCATGTGCTTTTTCACCGATGGTCGGCCCATCTTCGGCATCATCTGGGTCAACACCGGTAACAGTTAATTCAAGTACACCGTTATCCAGTGGTTCGAATTCACATGCTACTGTAAATATTGGGTCTGCATCATCATAATTTTCACGAATTTCAACTTCGCAAGTCCCATCATTGTTCATCACGATACTATAAAATGAACCCGGACCTGTGTATGTAATCGTTTCTGGACGATTGTTTAAACTCCCTGGATTATCAGAACCCCCAGAGGACGAACACCCATTATAGATCAGCATAGAGGTTACAGCGAACAAGCCAACCCCTAGAATACTAAATATTTTTTTCATCTTATCTCTCCTTGTAAGTATGTATTTTGTTAGAGTACTACTTTACGTCGCGTTGGCACCATTATCAGGGCAAAATTTCAATATGACAAGACATTACCCAATGTAAAACTCAGGGAAAAACTTATTGTGCGCTGCGAACGCCACATAGATAACAATACTGGGGTTTCGGAAGCATTGTCCTTCCACAAAACTTCTCTTTACAACAGGCCTGAAATTGATTAGAAGTGAGCCTTCTTGTTTTGGCACCCGTAGCTCAGCTGGATAGAGCATCAGACTACGAATCTGGGGGTCGGGCGTTCGAATCGCTCCGGGTGCACCATTTTTTACATACCGTATTCTGGTATACTCGCTGACTGGTATTTAAGGAATTCCGCTTGCAAGAAAAGGAAAGGTGGCCGAGTGGTTGAAGGCGCACGCCTGGAACGCGTGTATACGGGAAACCGTATCGGGGGTTCGAATCCCCCTCTTTCCGCCAGTTCTCTA
>JAGRAZ010000079.1 GCA_020434345.1 Bdellovibrionales bacterium | reverse complement strand
TAGAGCTCATTCAAGGTGCGATCTTCCAACAAGGAAAAGAAAAAGAGGAAAAGAACGAATTCGTTCCTGCTGCACAAATATTTGAAAGCTTGGTTGCGCGTTATCCTTCTTCAAAATATGCGGATAAAGCACTCTTTAACGCTGCGATTGATTACATCAAAGCAGATCGTGCAGACAAAGCGATTCAAGTATCAAGTCAATTCTTGCAGAAATATCCAAACTCAGACCTGGCTCCACAAATGCTCATTGCGCTTGCAACCTACTTTGATGAAAAATTGGATTACCCAAATACAGCTCGTTACTACGAACTTTATGCATCCAAAGACCCAAAGTCTGCTTCAGCGCCTGATGCATTATTTAACGCTGCTGTATTTAGAGAGCAGCTTGGACAATACAACCAAGCGATTGCAAATTATCAAAGTCATGAAAAAGCATACCCTACTTCAGAAGACCGCATGACTGTAGTCTTTTCTCAGGGACTTATTTATGAAAAGCAGAAAAAATACGCTGATGCGATTCAAACCTTTGATCGTTTTGCAAAAACCTACGGCAAGCGTTCTCCAAAATCTGTAGAAGCGTATTATCGTATGGCACAAAACCAAGAAAAACTTAATCAACTCACCAACGCAAAAACCTCTTATCAAAAAACGGTAGAAATGAATAAACGCGTAGGTTCAAATGACCAAGCGAACCACTACGCATCTAAAGCAATGATGGTTTTACTTGAAAAAGATTTTCGTGATTACATGAACATCAAGCTTGTGATGCCCCAAAATGTTTTAGAGAGAAACATCAAGCGTAAGTTTGATCTTTTAAAAGTTTTGAAAAAAGAATATCTCAAAATCATTAAAATGAATGACCCTGAAGTTGGTATTGAGGCATTGTATAAATTAGGTCTATGTTACCAAGATTTCTCTAATGCATTGTTTAGTGCGCCTATGCCGAGCAACCTTTCACCTGAAGAAGTGCAGCTGTACCAAACTGAACTTCAAAACCAAGCCCTTCCGATTGAAGAGCAGGCGATTGAATCATTTGAAAGCGCGTTGGCAAAATCATTCGAGCTTCGTGTGTATACAGATACGTCTCGTGATGCGTACAAACAGCTTTCTCAATACAAACCGAAAGAGTACCCGCCTGTTCGATTTGAATTGATCGAAGATACATATGTTGTTGAGCCTTGGAGCTCTCAATATGCAGGAGGTAAAAAATGAAAAAAACAACGGCATGGATCGTACTTCCACTTTTCCTAGGCGGATGTAAACTTTTACCAACCTCACCTTCTGGAGCGCAAAAAGTTGAATCAAACACAAAAATTGTAGCCCCTGATCAATTCCAACCCAGTCAAAGACGGTCTCACAAAGAATCGATCAGTGAAGTTGCCTACCAGTTAAAATTCAGAAGTCAGCAGGTCTTGGATGACCCTTCTGATCAAAAGTCTCACTTGCTACTGGCAAGCTACTATGCGCGCATGAACAAAAACAAAGAAGCTATCAAACACCTAGAACAAGCAAACTTGATCAAGCCACTCAAAGAAGAAGATCAACTCACGCTTGCCCATTTGTATGCTGATTCTAATCGTCTTAATGATGCTATGAGTATCTACAAACGATTCTTTAAACAGTACCCAGATGATTGGAAAGTAAAGAACGACATCGCGAATGTGTATAGAAAACAACGTGAGTTCAGCAAAGCGCAGGACATTGCGGAACAACTTCTTAAGGAAAATAAAGATAATATTTTTGCGATGCACACACTTGCCAATATCTATTACGACCAACGGAAATATGATTTGGCCGAACTAACACTTCAACGTGCACGCAAATTAAACCCCAAAAATGCAGAAACATGGAACCAGCTTGGATTGGTGTATGCAAAAAAGGCGATGAGAGATGAATCTCAGCGCTCATTTTTGGCAGCGACAGAACAAAATCCACAATTGATTGAACCCAAACTCAATCTGGCGCAGAACTACATTGAACATTACGATTTTAACAATGCAGTAAAACTCTATAAAGACATTCTGGAAATTGAACCGCTAAACCTTACTGCAAATTATCATTTAGGTGTAAGTAGCGCTTCCTTGGGACTGGATGAGCAGGCTGAAGAACATTTCACCAATATTTTGAAACTAGATCCAACCAATGCTCAAGCCATGTATGCAATGGGTATCTTTAGCCAATACAATGTACAAGACGGCCAAAAAGCGGTAAAATACTATGAACGTTTTATTGCATTAAGCCCGGGGCTGTCAAAACGGCACGAGGTGTTCAACCATCTCAAATTTGCCCAAAAAATGCCCCCAAAAGTGGCACCTGCACCAGCGCCGGATGCTTCAAATGCAGCTAAATCGAAGGAGACTGGAAAATGAAATACTTTGTCATCGCATTTTTTCTTGTAGCGTCCACCACAGCATTGGCCCAAGAATCCGAAATTCGTATATCTGTACCCAACAACAAAGTGCCTGAAAAAGTCTTTTATAACTTCGAAGAGGTTGATATTCTTGGAAAAATCAAGAAGCCTGTCGGTGGATCTGTCCTCCAAACCCCAGAGATTCGATTTCAAAAGCTTTTAAACCTAGATGAAAGCTTTATTCCTAAAATCATCGAAGCTGTGGACGAATACTAAAAATTGTTACTTTTTACGCCTTAAGTTGCTTTAATTTCTAGATTTTTTTTTTTTTTTTTATACAATGTTGCCATGAGTCTTTCCCATTTACAAATACCAAGTGATCCACATAAATCTGAGCTGTATTTTGACCCTTCAAAGTTTACAGTCGCTTTCCGTGATCGAAAGCTACAATCTTCTGGGGCAAAAAATTTACTGCGCGTTGTTGTACAGTACTATGGTGAAATCATTGAAGATCAAGTCTTTGAGCCCAATACAAAAATTTATGCAGGTTCAAGAGGTAAAAACGCTTTGGCTGTGCCTATCAAGGACCTCAAAAGTAAAGATGTTTTTATCCATTACACGTCCACCAAAAGCATAAAGATCTGCTTGCCGCTTAACACCGATGGCGTGATTCAGACCAGAGACCAAATTGTTCGTCTGCAAGAGCTACCCTCTCAAAAGGCAACACACACACAGATATTTGAGTTTGGTCATGAAACCAAAGGTATTATTGACCTGGATCACATACAAATTTACTTTGAAGAAGTGGAGCGTTCTCAAAAACCGCTTCCAATTCCTTTTGTAGAAAAATTTGGTAACAAAGAACTATATCGTTGGCTTGCCCTTTCTATTCTTCTTCACCTTCTTTTGCTTTTTCTTTTGTACGTTGTAGGCGGCACGGTTGAAGAAGAGAAAACACTTGAAGATCTTCCAGAGAAATATCAAAAAATTCTTGTACAACCACTAGAGGTAAAACCCTATGAACCGGTGACTGTAAAATCTCTTTCGCCCGGTACAAACCCAAAAGAAACTGCAGCCAAAATGATTAAAAAAGGCGACGGTCGTGAGGGAGAAGGCGCACGTGCTCCGGGCGCAGAAGGAAGACGTGGTCGTTCAACAGCTTCAAAACCAGTAGAACGTCCATCCATGGACAAAGTCAAAAATGCAGGGGTGTTAAGCTTCTTTACTAAACAACAATCCAAAGACGGTGGCTTTGATGATCTAGTTGATGGTAGCGTGCAAGATGTTGCGCAAAACTTGCAACGCACAGGCGCTGGACGATTTGGACTTCCTGACGAAACCAAAGTTAAAGCAGGTAAAGGTCTTGCTGGCGACGGCTCTGGCGGTGGAGGCGAAACAGCTTCTATTGGCCGTGGTCTTGCAACCAAAGGCCGTGGTGGGGGCGCAAAAGGTGATGGCTTGGCAGACTTCGGCACAGGTGACAATCGCCGTAGCGTTGTTGCAAAAATTGACCAGGATGAAGTATCGGTGATTGGTACGCTTACACAAGCACAAATCAACGACATCATCATGAAATACTGGGGACAAATTCAGTACTGCTACGAACGTGAGATTATTCGTGAGCCTACATTGGCTGGAAAAATCTGGGTACGTTTTACCATTGGTACCACGGGTCGCGTAACACAAGCTTCGATTGAAAAAACAACCATGAACAGCCCACCAGTTGAAAACTGTGTAACAGCTGCTTTCCGTCGTATCCCCTTTCCTAGTCCGGGTGGGAGTATCGTAGAAGCGGTGTATCCAATCAACTTCAAGGTGGCTGGGTAGATGGGTAAAAAGTTAGGTATTGTACCTATTCTTTTTTTCATCTTTGGTTGCCCGACTCTCTGGGCAAGTCAATCTGCACAAGACCCGATGATTCAACAAGGTGTGACATCACGCTGGTCGTTTATCGAACGTTGCTATCAGAACCAAGTTGATCAAGGGCTCGTGGGTGACGGGAAAGTTGTTGCAGGCTTTAAAACCAACGAAAAAGGCCGTGTAACAATCAGTTGGATTGAATCAAGTACGCTGGGTAACCAGCTGGTTGAACGGTGCATCATGACCCAATTTCGTAAGCTTAAGTTTGAAATTCGCAATGGAAGGCCCATTGAGGGAAGATATCCCATGGTTTTTGCAGTTACTCAGGCCAAAAGCACCCCTCGCCAACATGTACTTTCAAATAACGAAATCAAACAGCTTGTGGATGAGGCCGTACAAAAAACATGGCCTAAATTCAGAAAATGTTTTGTACGCGAACAAATCAGCAATCCAAAGCTTACAAGCGGCGAAATTGTGGTACAATTTGTTGTGGAGGAAAGTGGACGAATTGCACAAACTTCCGTACAAAAAAGTAGTCTACACAATGAGAACATTGAAACTTGTGTGGTCCAAAAGTTTGATACAATTCGTGTAAGCGGACGATTGGCAAAAAGTATTCACGGGATTTATCCCATAACCTTTACGGTGGAACCATGAAAAAAATAGCACTCATAATACTCTTAGTTGCAACTATACAACCTGCGTTTGCGGATCAGCTTTTTGGTGATTTTAAGCGCCTTCCTGATGATATTGAACGCGGCTTTTCAGTTTCTGCAGACGTTGGGCTTTTTGCACTTACTGGCAACAGACGTACAGCGCAAAATCCGGGCTTTCAACTTGCACTCAATCTTGGTTTTGACATTATGGAATACGTTAGCATTGAAGCGATCAACGTACTTGGGATTAATGAAGCAGATCCATTTGATGCAGCTCTTCAAGGTGGCGTAAATACATTCATTCACGAACTTGTTGCAAAAGCGCAGTATCCTCTTGGCCGCTTTTTTCCCTTCTTTGAAATGGGCCCTGGTATTTTCCATAGCACACCTGATTTCAACTTTGATTCTGATGCCTACAAATGGACATTGTTGATTGCGGCCGGTTTTGAATACTACACCTTTTTGCGACATTATTCTCTGTATACCAAGTACATGTACCATGTTGTGATGGATTCACCATTTAACGCGTGGAGTCTATCTGCAGGTCTCAAATATACTTTTTAATTGAAGTTTTTCATAAGGCTGTGTACTTTTTATACTTTCACACAATCGGTGTGTGAAAGTATAAATTTGTTCTACGACTGAAACTGTAAGGAGCTCTCTGATGAAAAAACGCTACTTGGCACTTGCCTTCTTGCTGATGCCGATCACTGCTTTTGCTAACGTTAAAACCTATCAAATTGATAAGGACCACTCGATTGTATCGTTTCGCATTGGTCACTTGATCGGAAAAGTGCAAGGCTCTTTTTCTGACTTTACGGGTGAAATTAAAATGGATGAGAAAAACCCGAAGAAATTTAGCACTGCAAGTACAATTAATGTTGATTCCATCAGTACCAACAACAAAAAACGTGACGATCATTTAAAAAGCCCTGATTTTTTTGATGTAAACAGCAAAGAACATACAGACTATAAAACGATTACATTTGAAGCCAAAAACTTCCAAGTGGATGAAAACACACAAGGTGGAATCCAAAAAGGAAAACTCAATGGCTACATTACAATCCACGGGTTTAAACAACCTATTACACTTGATATGACTGTCAATGGTGATCCCATATTGGATCCATTTGGCAACGCTAGAATTTCAATCTCTGCTACAGGGTCTTTAAATCGACAAGATTTTGGACTCAACTGGAAACACCCTGCAGGAGAAATCGTTGTAGGTGACGTAGTAGAAATTGATCTTGAGGTGCAAGGTTTTCGCAAAGTGCAAGAACCAAAAAGTGCATCTCAAAAAAATGAATCTAAAAAAGATTCAAAAAAGTAAAGATATACGAAAGGAAAAACAATGAACAAGAAGAATTTGTTACTCGTTAACGCAGCTATTATGGGATTATTTGTTGCAGGTGGTGTTGCAAACGTTCATGCAGATGCACCATCAACAAAAAAAGAATGCAAAAAACAAGGCGGTGAGTGGAAAGACGGAGCTTGCCATGTTGAAAAAGCGAGCGAAGGCGACGATGCTGACCAAGGCGGCGAAGGTTCTTGCGGCGGCGAAGGTTCTTGCAATTCGTAATTTTTTAAGTTGAAAAACGATCAAAAGGGGTGGATAACAACAATCCACCCCTTTTTTTTATGAATATTGATTTTACAACATTCTCGCACGCCCTTTCGGGACACGGCTTAAGTTTACGCTCCGACCATATTCCTGAAATTCTTCAAACCAAACCCGTCGTAGATTGGTTTGAAGTCATCACTGAAAACTATATGCACAACCGTGGTGAATATTT
>JAGRAZ010000078.1 GCA_020434345.1 Bdellovibrionales bacterium | reverse complement strand
ACAAAGGACGCCACCATCATATCTATACTTCCATCCCAGGACAAAAGTGCAATCCAAACACCAACCCCTTCATCAATCACAATCCAAGAAGCATCCTTTACAGCATCATTACGCCTTTGAAGATACTCGATTGCTACAATGCTGATGACAAAAGCAAAACCGATTGTTGCGAGCTTTAAAGAAAATGCCCAGGGAAGCGCCAACCAAAAAAGTCCGCAGCCGGCAATAGACCCTACCGTTCCAGGTCCAATAGGGCTGATACCACAGCCACCCATGGTAACCCAAAAGGAAGCGATACGTTCTTTGATCGAAAGCGCACGCGCAAAAGGATTTTGATACATATGCATCGTAGTAAGATGTGAAATTACTAGTGTTTACGCACTTTTTCCACCCAAAAGTAATTGAACCATCATTGTCCCATACTTTTGCCCAATATGACATGCTTGTCTCAGGGTGTATTCTTATAAGTGTTTGAATATATTATATTTATTAAAAGGCCGGGTTGGCATAAACATTGTATATTATGCCTGCGTATGATGAACTTTGCACATAATTCAAGACTTGCGAAAGTTTGTCGCTTTGTGTTATTTAAGCGAAAACACACGGTTACGCAAATGAAGAAGCCTATATATAAGAATTTCTGGATGATCAGCCTGATTCTGCTTACTGCAACTGGCTGTAAAACCGATTTTAATACCCGTGGCATGTATGGCCGTGCTGCAAACCACTATCTTTATGATCAATTAAGCCAACAGTATGGTGGCCCTTCGTATGATGCAGATATTGGTGTTTACCTTGTTTACAATTCCAGCAGCACCAGCTCAGGCACACCTGACCCAACTGTAACACCCGGAGGAGGCCTAGGGCCCGTAACACCGGTTGGCAATGATGGTGGTACAACCCCTCCCGGACAAGTTCCATCAGGAACTGGTGTGGTAACACCTGTAGGCGGTACATTTACAGGTGGTGGATCAGCCAACTGTATGATTCGTAAATTCGATATTCCTAAAAATGGTAGAAACTTTTATACCAACCAATTCACCAACACTGGTGTTGCAAGATCCATTGCACAAACACAGTGCTCTGTGGATAGTCAAATTGCTGCAAGCGCTCGTGGTGTATATGTCACCAAAACAGGTGCTGAAAATCGCATGACATACATTCCGATTTCAGTCACAGGTGGAACGCTTGGAAATCTCAATATGACACTCAATGGTTCGATTGGTAAAGTTGATGCAGGCGATAGTGATTATGTAGTTGCAACTGTTTCTCGTTCAGGCAACGGAATCTACGATACACTTGTTGTGATTCGTGAAATATTTTCAAACCGTTGGGGTGTTAAAGTTCCGAGTTATGAATACGAAGTATCAATTCCAAACCATAACATTGTGGATGTATCCATCGATGAAAATCACGGCATGCTTTACATCGCAACAACGACTTCAGGACACGGAAAAATTATTGCCTATAACATTTCTGACTCAGAAGCATTCAATCAAGATAACTTAAACGCACTTTTGATGCGCTCTCAAGGTATTTTACCTGCAAATACGATGTTACGTTCTCCACAAGGATTTGGAAACACATATGGATTTGATGACGGTGTTGGTAACTCTATCTTTATTACAACCGCTATTCCTAAGTCGATTGATAACTTTGATGGCTTAACAGCAAGCTTAACACAAGATGGACGAATTTATGTCATTGAAGACCTTTACGGTGACTCTGTATCTGCAGAAGATCGTGCAAGATTAGAAGCACAAATGGGCACAGCAATTGAAAATTGGGATTACCTTGGCACACGTTCAGGATACCTTGGTCAAACTGTAAAAAACACAGCCAATCCATACACTTTTCCATCTGGCCTTCCACAAAGATTTAATGATGTAGCCATTGGGCAGAACGTATTCTATGCCATTGCAGACAGTGCGATTTACTACTTCATGGGTGATACTAGTTTGGTTCTTAACAGTGGTGTTCCTCGGTTTAGAAATTTACTGATGGGCACGCTTCGAACAATCAGTATCAACAACCAAGAAAACGTAGCCATGATTACAAGTGAGCGTGGTGTTAAAGTTTGTCATGTTTATGGTGGAAGCTTTAACTGTGGTCCACAAAGTACAGCTGATTTGAGTGAAGATGCCGGTGCGATGATTTTGGGAGGCACAGTCCTACCAAAAACATTTACGATCGATCCAATTCCACAGGAAGATATTAGCGCGCAAAAGGATACCGAGTAGAATTTTATTAAACCATTTTGGGGGATATGAGAAGGGACATGTGCAAACATGTCCCTTTTTTCGTAGTTTTGATGTACATTATGATTGATGAGAATTCTGGCACTTGATTACGGCCGCAAAAGAATTGGCGTAGCAATTTCTGACCCATTGGGTATTACTGCACAACCTCAACCCTATCTTCCTGCAAGCAAAAAAATTATTGAAGAAGTTCAAACCTTAGTGCAAGCCAAACAAATTGAAAAAATTATTGTTGGTCTTCCCTTGACCATGAAAGGTACGGATTCAGAAATGACAATTGAAGTTCGCGCCTTTACCAAAAACTTGCAGGAAAAAATCCTTATTCCCATTGAACTCTATGACGAACGATGTACATCCGACAGTGCCAATCGACTTTTAATTGAAGCCAATGTATCTCGGCAAAAACGCAAAGAAGTTGTAGACTCAATTGCAGCCGCCATATTGTTACAGTCTTATATGATGGAGCACGGTTAACACATGCTTTCTGTTCGCTTTAATATGAACCAATGGCTTTTTAAACTGATGATTCTGGCTGCTCTTTTTGCCTACGTTTTTACATTGTATTTTTTTCAACCTAAAAACGTACCCACAACTGTTTTGACAATTGATCAGAACACATCGATAAAAACGGTTACACAACTTTTGATCGATGAACAAATATTAGAGCATCCATTGTTTTTCAAAATTGCGCTACGCCTAACAAAAGCAGACAAAAAAATTCGCAGCGGTACATTTGAATTTTCACAGCCTTCAAGCATTCATGGCATTTTACATACACTGACCAAAGGTAAATTGGTGCTTACGGAGGTGGTTATTCCTGAAGGATGGAACATGCATGAAATTGGAAGTATTCTGGAAGCAAAAGGTATTTGTTCTATAGAAGATTTTTTGGCATCTTGCCAAGACACAAGCATTTTGTCTTACTATGAAATTCCATCGTCTACATGTGAAGGATATCTGCTACCCGAAACGTACCAGTTTGCTCCAAACTCAAGTGCCAAAACCGTTGTGACCACCATGATCGATCATCTCATCAACAAAATAACGCCTGAGCACCTTGACCAATTGTCCACATATAATTTAAATCGACATCAGTGGATCACGCTTGCATCCATTGTTGAAAAAGAAGCAGCCAATCCAACTGAATATGCCTTAATTGCATCGGTCTTTTACAATCGACTTAAGAAGGATATGCGCCTAGAGAGTGATCCTACTATCATCTATGGTCTTGAAGACTACGCTGGGGATATCAGAACCAAAGACATACGAAAAAAACATCCCTACAATACCTATGTCATCAAGGGGCTTCCGCCGGGACCCATTGCCTCTCCGGGTTGGGGAGCACTCATGGCCACCTTGCATCCTGCGCAATCGGAATACTTGTTTTTTGTCGCAGACAAAAACCGAAAGCACGTTTTTTCCAAAACATATGCTGAACACGAAAAAAACGTGAACTTGTACCAAAAGCGCCGTTAAAATTCTATTGTAATACATCGCGTCATTTGATATAGACCCGTCTCCTCATGAAAAAACCCTTCATCATATTTGTTTGGATTGTACTCTTGGTAACCATTGCACATGCAGAAGCGTGGAACGTAGCCCAAAAAAAAGAGTTCTCATTGCATTTTCAACCTTATGTGAATGTGGAAAAAGTCCTTCAATCTGCTGTGGACATTCGAATTTTTCAAGTCAAAGAAAACCTTCACTCATATGCCTCAGGTGTTTTGGTGAACCATCAAGATCAAATTTATCTCATTACCAATCAACATGTATTTTTTGATCCAAATGCCATCTACGAAGTTTACATACCAAAGCTTGGCAAACGAAGTATCAAAACAATTGTTGTGGCTGCAAAAAATACCGACATCATGATTTTACGTTTAGATCTTTCTCAAACAGACCAGAACTTTATCAAAGCCCAAGCAAGCATTGACTTGCCACAAAGATGTGTTGAACCTTATGGATTATTTTTAAATCAAGAACCCATCCTCCATGTGCCAAGCGTAAAAAATCAATCTAAACATCAAAATGCATTATCAAGAAAAGGTGCGGTGTTACGTATGAATCTTGCCACGCATCCCGGAATGGACGTTGCAGTGAGCATTGAAACCTTTCATGGTGATAGCGGCTCAGCCTTTGTTAATCCCAATGGTGAACTGATGGGTATAGAAACGCATGGTATTACAGCCAGAAATTATGCGGAATCCTTTTTGATCAGTGTAGAAGAAATATTTAGACTTCTTGATGATGAATGTGAAAGCAACTGTGTTTTTAATCTCGGCCAGTGGGAAAAAGCACAGTCAATATCTTGGTTTCATAAATACAGAAAAATTCGTGATGCATGGGACACCTCTACAACATCAAATCAGAAAAAAACAATTTATGCGATGATTGTACAACTTGATCGAGAGTTTCCTGATACCCTACCTGTGCTGGATTTTAAAGCGTATGCAGAAGAGAGTGCGTATCAAGACTACAAAAAGAGCAATGAAACAAGAAAAGATTTATGTGGAGAGGTTTTTTTACAAGATGAAGGTAACATTGGTTTTGAATATGATCTTGAATCCCAATTCAATTTGGCCAACACATTTTATCTAAACTACAATGCAGATCAATGCCTTGTTATCACCAAGCAAATTATCAAAGATCATCCCTATTTTGAGCCTGCCAAATGGCTTGAGGAAATGTGCAGCGATCGTAAGTTTTGGAATGATATTTTACCGTGGCGATAGACTATACAAGTTCGCCCACTAGATCGTACTCACTGGCATCTGTAATTTTTACTTTGTAAAAATCACCGATGGTCAGATTCTCATCAAAGATTTGTACATGCCCATCAATATCCAAGGCTTGACCTTCAAAGCGACCAATAAATACAGGCGCACCCTCATGATCAAACATATGATCAATTAAAACATCCATTTCTTTACCGATCCATGATTGATTGCGTCTATGCGAAATTTCTTGTTGCATACGCATTAAATCATCTTTTCTGGCATGTTTGGTTTTTTCATCCAACTGACCATCCATGGTTGCAGCTTTTGTACCTTCCTCTTGAGAGTAAGTAAAAACACCAAGACGATCAAATTCAATTTCTTTGATGAAATTTTTTAGCTTTTCATACTGCGCTTGGGTTTCTCCGGGAAAGCCAACAATCATGCCTGTGCGTAAAATCAAATGCGGGATGCGTGATCGAAGTTTTTGCAGAAGTTCAATGGTTTCTTTTTCATTCACTTTTCGATCCATACTTTGAAGTAAGTCTGCGTCAATGTGTTGAAGAGGTATATCAAGGTATGAACAAATTTTTGGCTCACTTGCGATCAATTCAATCAGATCATCGCCAAAATACATGGGATAATTGTACATCAAACGAATCCAAACCAAATCTTTAATCTTTACAAGTTCCTTCAAAAGAAGAAATAAAGTTGCACCATCGTTACGCTCTAAACCATACGCTGTTAAATCTTGTGCAATCAAATTAACTTCCTTGGCACCATGGGCCACCAAATGTTCTACTTCTTTGACAATAGATTCGATGGATCTGCTTCGATTCGGGCCACGCAGGCGTGGAATGATACAAAAGCTACATGTTCGAGAACAACCTTCGGCAATTTTTACATACACTGTATGGGGCGGCAATGTAGAAATACGAGGTGTTGCATAATCATACACATATTCTGGCTTGGCAACTTGAGATCTCGCAACTGGAAGTTCTCCAGATGAGCTTTGCAAAAATTTGGTAATATGTTGAAACTCACCTGTACCTACAAAGTGATCAACCTCTGGCAGCTCCCTTTCTAGTTTTGCTTTGTATCGTTGTGCCAGACATCCTGCTACGATGAGCTTATCTAACTTTCCTTTGCTTTTAAGCTGTGCCACTTCCAAAATGGTATCAACAGATTCCTTTTTTGAATCTTCTATAAATGCACAGGTATTAACGATCATAATGTCAGCATCATCTTGGTTGTTGGTGATTTCTAAGTTTGCATCTTGCGCAACAAGTCCTAGCATGACTTCTGAATCAACAAGATTTTTAGGACATCCAAGGCTTATCATGCCTATTTTTTTCTTATGCTTCACAGTTGACCTTGTGCTTTCTTTTTGGCCTTTTCATAGTCAAAAACTTTTGCTGATAGTGTTGGATTAATTTCCTGAGAGGAAAACACCAATAGATTTTTTTGCCCAATTGAATCAAGTGTTTCCATTTGATAAATGACAAATGGGGAAAACGATGCTTCTAGCACAATTTTTTGCATGTCTGCGCCTTCATTTTTTGGAACAAGTGTAAATTCAAAACGACCTTTGTCCTTTTTCTCTGAAGCTACTGTAAAGTGCTTTTGTAAATCCTGATGTTTGAGCAAAAAGGAAAATGAATTGGTTTGATCCATCAATTCTTTCTGTGCTGATTTGTGTTCAACGTC
>JAGRAZ010000077.1 GCA_020434345.1 Bdellovibrionales bacterium | reverse complement strand
CTTCTAGCTCTAATTGCGCTATATAAAGCTTTTTTGTTGCAATCAAGTAGGAATTCTTTGATTTTTGTAAACTCGCTTGTAAGTCTCGAAGCTTTTGTACATTCTTGAGTTTTTCTTGCTCGTTTTGTTTTCTGGCAACTTTTACACTTCTTTTAACTCAACCAAACGCAAAAAGCGGCATTGAAAAGGTTACGCCCGTGGACCAAAAAGGAATGACAGGTTCATCGTCTGTATCAATCATAATGAAGTCGGCACGAAAGTTAATATCCGGATACTGTGAAGCTTCTGAAATGTTAACCTTATATCCGCTTTGGGTGACTTGATTGGATGAAAGCAAGTACTCTGGATGCTGCGAAAGATCTACTTGGTTAATTTCTTCTTCTGTTAATTCTTGTGGGTAAAAACTCGTCTCGTCCAAATCGTTGATGTTTTCAACCGGTATTTTACCAATCATATTTTCAAGATCTACCAATGCATTCTGTTGATTAAGCTCTGCTTCGAGTACGCGAAGCTTATCCTCTTCTAATGTTTTTTTGGTTGTTAGAAAAAACCCACCGGTATTCATGACCGCTACGATACTTAATTTCCACTAGACGTAAGTTTTTCTGACTTCGTTCATAAATATTTTTAGCAACCGCCAAATAATTTTTGGAGTACAAAGCGCGCGCATACATTTCTTGAAGTTGTTGTGTTTGCTCCAAAAGACGGATTTGAATACTTAGCTCATTTGCATCCACTTGCTGACTACCCAGTCTTTTTTCAGCGCGAAGTTGTCCACCTTGATAGATTGGCAAAGACAATCGAGGCCCTATAAAAGCGCGATACCCGCTGGTCGCGTTCTCTTGAATAAAACGTTCTGCACCACCACGCAAATCCAAACGTGGAAGTTGAGCTGCTTTGGCATTCTGATACGCAAGTGTTGAGATCTCATAATCCACTGTTGCAATGGTATATGTTGGATTGGTTGTAAGAAGCATTTGATATGCATCTTGATATGAAAAACCAAATGCCACCGTTGGCAGAAATATTGTAATTATTTTGAGTAGATACATAGTAAAATGGTGGGATTCATGGTACCGTTTAGAAAGAAGAACATCAAGTTTTTTTCCATGAAAGCAAAAGCTAACATCCCATAATTACTAGATTTTTATGAAAAATCACACACCTACCTACACACAGGCCACGCTCGCCGTTAGAAACTTTGAAAGTACGGTGATGGGTCACCAAGACGTGCTCGAACAACGCATTTGGATTGCGAGTCGGCAAGCGTTGATCGGGGCACTTTCAACGTCTTCACTGATACAACCATGGCATGAAAAAATGATGAACAATCTTCATTTTGCAAAATGGAGCGTAGTTGGTCAATGCTTTGCATTCCAAAGCAGCAAAAACATTTCAAATATTATTTTACATTCGGTCGCTAATATTACCAATCACAAGAAAAAAATTCTACGTGATATGTCATTCCAAGAATCTCAATCCGATGATTTTTTTCATCTTTGGATTCCAAGTCCTCCTCAAACGCCCTATCCAGTTTTAGCCCCATGGCACCATCAATCACGTGTGATCAACCGATCACTTTTAACCTACACAAACAGTATAAAGAGTCGGCTTCCAAACAAATTGGAAAAATTGGCCATCCTTTTTTCACAACACATTGACACTGATTTTTTATCTTTGGAAAAAATTAAAGCGATACTCCTCCATCAACACGCTTCATTTCGTAGTTATCTACAAACACTAACCTCTGTATTCAAAAAACAAAATATAGAAGAAAAAAACTTTTGGATTTCTTGTTATTACAATGCTTCTTCACAAGCATTACTGCAGTATCTTTACGAAAACCACCATACGCAAATTCACGAAATTCAACATGGGATGATCTCTGAAAACCATGCTGGATACGGACTAAACGAAGAAAATTTTCATAAAGAGATTTTTCCACAATCTTTTTACCATTGGGGAAAAGACTGGTTTTCACTTTTTCCGACAGTCACACCCTTTGCACACCGAAAAAAAATACTTATGGGACACCCTCACTATCAGTCTTCGATTCAATGCCAACCTGAACCCAAAAGCATTTTGATTTGTTCACAACGTTCATTGGGTTCTGATTTTGATGTCTTTGTAGAAAAATTTATCCAAGACAAACTAAAGAAAAATTATCGTATCTTTATCAAAGTACACCCATCTGAAGAAAAAAGTCGAACACAGTTTTTCAAAAAATTAGCGCAACATTCTCAAGTCACTTGGATCAAACCTTCTATATCGACGCTAGAAGTTCTTACAAAAGTAAAATACCACATGTCTGTGTATTCAACTGTTTTGTATGAGGCTAACTCACTAGGAGTCATCAATCTTATTCCCAATGGCGTAAAACGCGCGGATATCTCAGAACCACTTGTGAAAGCAATGGGCGCGGCAATGGTTGATCCAAATACAGATCTTGAAACTTTAGTGCCTCAAAAAAAAGCTGCATTTTTTGAACCCTACCAAGGGCTTTTTTCTTAACGAAACGTCCAGTATTTATGACCAATAAAACTTGAAATGACTGGCACAGCCACACCTATACCGTGTGATATCTCAAGGATAAAATGGGCAACACCAAGTTTTGGTAAAACATAGTATGCCAATCCAACACTGATGATCCATGTTTGAAGGACTGCCAATACGTTGATCAAAATAAAATACAATGCGGATTTTGAAATTTTATTTGATGAAGATGTAAAAACAAACACTTTCATCAACACAAATGCCGTAATCATTCCGCAAAGATAGGCAAGAACAATTGAAAGAGAGAAGTTTACATATTGATTAAAACCTATACGAGAAACGAAATTCACGAGCGCGGCAATTGCACCTGCGGCAGTAAAAAGCAAAAACTCTTTGGAAAGCTTTTTCATGAAAGTGCCTTTTCTACAAGCGTTTTTCCAAAACCAAAACTTTCTGAAATACCTCGGTCGTGTGGATAATAATACGAAGTATCGGCAACCCAAAGCCCATCAAACACACCTGTAATCGGCGGAAGCATTGAAACAAACCCGGGTGTACAGACGGGCTGCGCATAGCGATAGCGACTTACACAGATATCCAAAAAATCTTCATCAACAAGGCTTGTATTGATGGTACGCAAATACGATCTTACTTTTTGCTCATACACTTCATCGCTATCTTGATATTTTTGCAATTCTCCCGGCATATAAAATGGCACATACACAATATGATCACCTAGAGGTCGCAAGTTGGTATATTCAACAATACCCGGAATATCCATTGTATCGTCATTGACATTAAGCCAGAATTTATCCGTTACTTTTTTCTTAAGTTTCACAATGACACAAACTACAGCAATGTTTTTTACTCTGCTGTACTGTTCTTTGATCGTTTGCGGAAAATCAGGAACCATCGATGAAACGTACGGAAGTGGAGCTGTACTTATCACCTTTGAGCATGCCACAAATCCATGTTTCGTTTGAATGCCTTTAACTTTTTGATTCTCAATCACAACCTTTTCAATAGGGCAACTAAGATGAATTTCTCCACCATTTTGCACGATTTTATCACGAAGACCATGAATCAATGTTTGAGATCCACCCTCAATGTACCCTAACTTTTCTTCAAACAAATTGTATCGTGAATTACCAATTCGATGAATACGATCCCAAATCCATGCAGCTGATATCTGATCTGAAAGGTGATAAAACTTACACGAAAATAATTTGCTCCAAAGCACATCAAATGCTTTTTCTCCAATCCAGAATTTTATCCAATCCACAGCTCCTTTTTGATCCAACCCATGCCAATCCTTCCTCTTGGTAGATGTAAAGGCGTGCAGTGCATATCGAAGCTTGGAAACAAAGCCAAGATGCGGAAAACGAAACAACGAAAATGGATCCCCCCAATCATAGATTTTGCCTTGATAGAAGTATCCCATTTTCGTTTTGACCCAGCAAAGCTTGTCTTCCAAACCCAACTCTTTGAGCATACGGATTGCATCTACATCTGAAGTACAATGAAAATGATAAAAGCGCTCCATCGGAAGACCGCCAAAATCAAATGTTACTGTCATGCCACCCACTTCGGGTCCAGCTTCATAGACCAAAGGCGTAACACCCTTTTTACATAAGTGATACGCAACCGATAAGCCCATAGGACCTGCGCCGATGACAACAACTTTTTCTTTATCTATATGTTTCAAAATGTAAGTTTCACTTTCGAATAGATTGGGTGTTGAAATGTTTCTTTGAGAGCTTGATTGAGCGGTGTGGGCTGAACATGAAAAAGACTTGGCCAATCAATCACTTCAAATTCATCTCCTGCAACCAATGCTTCAAGCTGAGAAGCTGTAAAGGGAGGGTTTTTGTCAAACACACTCCAAAGACGTAGTAAAAAATGAAATAAGCTGTAAGGAATTTTTACAATCCAAACTTTGGCACCACTTGCCCTTTTGATTTCATGGATAAGATCAATATAAAATATTTTCTCGAACCCTGAAATATTATACACGCCCGTAAGATCTGCATTTGCAATACAATGTACAATCATTTTACAAAAGTCTCGTACATAGAGAGGCTGCCTCAGATACTTTCCATCCCCAGGTATAGGAAAAACAGGTACCTTTTTCATAAATCGTGAAAGCCAACCCAAATGCTTTCGATCAAACCAACCAAACATAAGTGTAGGTCGAAGCACCACACTTGAGATAGGGCTTTGAAGCACAAACTCTTCTTGCATCTTTTTTGTTTGTGTATACAAATCGTCAGCCACCGATTCCACAACAGATGAACTAATGTGAACAACACGTTTGATTTTATATTTGTCAATTGCATCTAGAATAAAGCGTGTTGCATCGATGTTATTTTTAATAAACTGATTTTTATCATTTGATCCGATTTGGGCGTGTAATAATACAACCGCGCTTGCATCCTTAAAATACTCATCCCATGGACCGGGGTTAGAAAGATCACAACAATACACAGCAATATTGGGTTGAAGTTTTCTTAAGACCGCACAATTGGATGCGCTTTTATCCAACACAACAATGTTGCATGGACACTTTTCTGCAAGCTCGATGACAAGATTCTGCCCCACAAGCCCCGCACCGCCTGTAATTACTATTGTTGGCGCTGATAGTGAGAATTGATCTTGATTCGTGTTTTGCATGGGGAATAACTACATTTTCATTTTTTTAAAAATTGGGGTTGGAATCCACTTGATAACAAACATAATCCACCTCCAAAACCATGGAATATAAACAATATTCTTTTTTCTTTGAAGAGCGAGAACTATTTTTTTTCCGACGTATTCAGGGGTTGCCCACAAAAAATTTTTTCGAAAAGATTCTGTCATAGGCGTATCTACAAATCCCGGCTTGATTTCAAGCACATGGATTCCATGCGAATCAAGTGCGCACCGCATACCTTCCAGATAAACCGATACGGCAGCCTTTGCACTTCCATAGAGATAGTTTGAACCCTTTCCACGATCAGCAGCGACGGAGGTAATGACTGCAAGAGTCCCATAGCATTGTGATTCAAACTTTGATTGCAGTATCTGTAAAAATACAAGAATTGAAACTGCATTGAGTTCAAACTGCTGCAAAAAATAGAGTTGATCTTCTTTAGCCCTAGCTTGATCAGGCAAAGTACCGTACGCGATTAGCAGCTGATTCACTGGAGATATCCATATTTTGTTGATAAGGTTTTGATGCTCCTCAAGGTGCAAAAAATCATACTCAATAATTTCAACCTTTAACGCGCCTCTTTGAATCAGTACATCTTGGATGAGTTTTAAATCTTGCACTGATCTTGCTACTAAAACAAATTCATTGCCTTCGATTGCGCAAGAATACAGAAAGGATTTTGCAATCGACGAATTTGCACCAAGAATTGCAATTCTTTTTTTTCGACTCAAAACCCTAACCTCTCAGATTGAAGTGAATGCAAATTTTCTATGCTGTATTTATTTCTTATTTGCATCACATGTTGAAATTTGGGATACATGGCCTGAAAATGGCTTTTCGAAAGCCGTGCATCTTTAGCCAAGTAGACCCTTCCACCCGCTCGCGCAACGATTGTATCGCACTCTGTAAGAAGTTCAAAAAGTTCTCTGTGCAGCATAAAATCAAGAGATAAAGTCCATCCTTCCATGGGAAAACTTAAGAAATTCTGGTTTTCAGGACCAAAATACTTAAGCACGGCTAAAAAAGACGACCTACCTGATTTTGCAACCTTTGTGAGCACTTCAACCATCGGATCAAGGCCCACACTTTTGGGAAATACACATTGGTACTGTATAAATCCTTTCCTACCATACATTCGATTCCAGTTTCCAATTCGATCTAGCGGAAAGAAAAACGGATCATAGTGCACATGTTTTGGTTTTGTATGCGACGCATGAATTGAGTAATACAAATGATTAAAGACTTTGATATTCCAAGGAAACACAACTGGAAAAGGTATACTCGGAAAAGGTACACTTTTCTTTTTATGAACTTCAAGCTTGCCACGTTCTTGACCATGCTCCCCTGCAAAAAAAACGCTACGGCCCAATCTGGAACCGGTTTGTGTACAATCAATCCAAGCCACGGTATACATTGCATCTTTATGTGCTTCAAAAAAGCGCGTTAATTCAACCAATGATTGTACCTTTTGCGCGGTCTGAAGAATTTCACTACTTTGCAAACGAATCAAATGAATTTTGGCTCGTACAA
>JAGRAZ010000076.1 GCA_020434345.1 Bdellovibrionales bacterium | reverse complement strand
CTGCACCCAATTTTCCATAAAGCATGATCTTTCCCATATCTACAGGCGAGAAATACCCATCCACGCCTCCACCGATGGTTTTAAATCCTTGTCCTTGCGTATACATAACAGGCACAGACAACCAAAATGAATCACTCATCACACGATCGATCGCCAAACCGAACCTTGCTTGTAGTGTGGATAGAGAAGTACTCGAAAAATAGTCTTTGATGTTATAAACAGGTGCACCAAAAAGTCGGTACACAAACCCCGGTTCTTCTCGAAACGCATTGCCACTCGATGAAGTTTTTTTCTGCTTTGGCTCTTTCTTCTGTTTCTCGATCTTTTTTGGAGCTTCTTTTTTTGGTGGTGCTGATTGTTGTATGGTCGCCATAGGTTGTTTTTGTGAACCTACAGACTTTGGTTGACTGGGCGCAGTCTGTTGAACCGTTGTACGAAATACTTTGTACTTGGTTTGCGAAGCTTCAACCCAACCATAAATATATCCTTGACCAGCAAGCTTGACCTTGATTCGAAGCCAGTCGTTTTTCTTTTCGACCATTTCGAAAACTTGGTCTTTTTTTGCACTGGCTACAACCTTCGAACTAAAATTAGGCGCTTGATACACCTGTAGCGTTGGGGCAATTACCTTGATCACATATTTGTACTGCGCACCAAAGGCAGAAAAACTTAGTACGCACAAAAACAGTACAATCAGTGAAACAAGTTTACTACGCATGATCTCTTTCTTTACTTTTGAAAGTTTTGGTACGCTTTATCTAAATCCTTTGGATGATCCACGTCCTTTATACCATCAACAGGTACTGTTTTAGAAAAGGCTTCATCTGCTTCCTTCTCTTTACCCATTGCCTTGTATGCAACACCCATATGAAAATACGCATCAGTGAGCGTTGGATCTATTTGAAGTGCACGATTTTGGAAATCAATCGCACGTTGATACTGCTTCTCTTGAATCATGACTTGTCCCAAACCATAATAGGCCATGGCTTGGTTTTCTTTGATCTCAAGTGCTCGTTCAAAAGATTTTTTGGCCCTTGGGTATTTCTGTTCCTCATTATAAATCAAGCCTAAGTATGTATGGGCTTGACCATGGTTACGATCCAACAAGATAACGTCAGAAAGAATGCGCTTGGCTTCTTTCATGTTCTTATTTTTATAATGAGAAAGACCCAACAAAAACTGCACTTCTGTATCTTTTGCATGATTTTTTGCATACGGTGTTACATCTCGAACAGCATAGTCAGGTTTGTCTACCTCAAGGTCCAATTGCCCTAATTTTATAACAATGTCTCGTAGGTCTGGTTGGTATTTCAGAATTGCTCGATACTGATCAATTGCGTAAGTGTATTCTTCTGTAGATTCATACATTTTTGCAAAAGCCAAGCGTGCATCTGTGTAATCACTTTTGGCAGCAATTGCACTTTCAAATGCTTTTACTTTGCGTTTTTTCTGAGATTTCAGATCAAACAATAGCGCTTTTGCAAACCATGCTTCTGCATAGTCACTTTTAATTTGAGTCGCTCTTTCATAGGAAGTAAGCGCCAAGTTTGTGTTGTCTTTTTTCTCGTACACTTGGCCCAATTCATAATGTGCAACTTCATTTTTCGCATCGAGCTTGATACAAGTTTTAAGATCTGCCTCAGCAGCGTCCAGTTTGTTCCAGCGGCTTTGAATCATCCCTAAGCGCAAGTAGGCATGCGCGTCTTCTGGTGTTTCTTTGACAACCACTTGATACGCTTGAAAGCTCTGTGTTAACTGGTTCGCTTGAAAGTAAATCTCCCCTAACATTTTTTGAGACTCAGCGTGCCGGGCATTTACAGCAACTGCCTTTTCAAGTTCTACTTTGGCTAGATCAAACTTATTTTGATCATAGTAAATTTTACCCAAATTAGAGAGCGCTCCAAAATGCTTTGCATCTAAAGCTAAAACATCGCGGTACGCTAAAATCGCGTTTCCATCTTCTTTGGCAAGTTGATATGCCCTTGCACGAAGGTATGCAATTGAAACGTCCTTTTTATTTAGCTGAAATGCTCTTTCATAGGCTTTGGCACTTTCAGAATATTCTTTCAACTCGTTATAGGCGTTACCTTTACCTGCCCATGCAAGGATGTGCTTATTGTCAATTCTAGTAATACGATCATAGGTTTCAGCAGATTCTCTGAACTTTTGATTCGCATCATAACTTTGAGCAAGTCCCATGAGAACTTCTATGTTTTTGCTATCGATCTCTTCGCACTTTTTAAAAACAATCAAGCTCTCAGGATATTTTTTCTTTTTAAAAAGATCGTTTGCGTACGCCAATTGGTACTCTAAGTTTTTAGGTTCAATTTGGGACGCTCTTTGGTAATACCCAAGCGATTTCTCTTCATCAAGCTGTGCAAGCGCAAAGTAACTTGCGGGGCGTTCATCATCAAGTGCCACGGCTTTCTTTAGAGATTCAAGTGCAGGTTCTTTTTGTCCAGCTTGTTTGTATGCCAAGCCCAACTTTTCATGCGCTTTGGCGTCACTTGGTTTTTGCGTTACAACAACGTTGTATGCAACAATCGCTTGTTTAGGTTCTTTATTTTCTAAGTAAAGATCCCCAAGCTTTTCTTGCGCATACATATTGTTTGGGTTTTTAAGTGTAATTTGCTTGAGCGTATCTCTTGCTTCTTGTTTTTTATTCAATGCGATTTTAACAAGGGCAAGCTCATACATGATTTCCTCATTGTCTTGCTCATGAAGAGACAAGGCCAATTCATACGCTTTCTCTGCCTTTTCATTTTCTCCCATCAAGCGGTATGCACGCGCCAAACCTTTTGAACTTTCCTCTGAAGGCGCTCGTTGCTTATGTAAAATTTCAAAATGCTCTGCAGCTTCATTGTATTTTTTAAGCGACAACAAAAGAAGTGCTTTTTGTTCTAACGCTTCATGCGTTTCAGGTGTTTTTGAAAGCACGCGTTGATACATCGCAACCGCGCCTTTTTTATCACCGGTTTCTTCCTTAAGCTGCGCCACACGAACACCAGCCCGCGCATTGTCCCCATCCAATAGATAAGCTCTTTCATAATACTCTAAAAGCTCTTTGGGCGGAGTCTTTGTACGATCTTTTGCTACAGCGTACGCATACGCTTGGCTTGGAGCCTTTGGTTCAATTTTTAAGTACCGCGCGTAATATCGACTGGCTGATGCGTAATCGCGCTGTTCCATATCAATTTCAGCCAAGCGATTAATCGCAACCAAATGGTTTCCATCAATTCTAAGAACGTCTTTGTAGTACTTTTGACTTTCAGCATATTCATTGGCTCTAAAAGTCAGATTGCCCAGCGCCAACAAAGAAGGTAGGTGCTTTCCATCACGTTTTAAAGCATTGGTGTACGATTCCTTGGCTTGAATGAGGCTGTTTTTTTCTTCGTACAATGTTCCCAAACGATAAGAGTGATTTACATTGTTTGGCTCTAATTTTTCAAGCGCTGTTAACGCATAAACTTCTGTTTTATAGTCATCAAGCTTCTTTGCCACTTCAAAAAGGTTTTCCCAGTGATCAACTTTTTTAGGCTCTCTGGAAACACAAATATTGTACGCAGCAAGGGCCTTATCCCATTGTTGCATGGTCTTAAATGTTTTAGCTTTATTTTCATAGGGTTTATGAAAATCAGTTTGAAAAGCTATAGCACGGTCAAATGCATCGAGTGCTGTTGAATAATCTTTGATGCCATAAGCGCTCTCTCCAAATGCATTCCACAATTCTGGGTCATTTGGGTTCGCTGTCGTGACCTCTTGAAAAATCTTAAATGCCTGTTGATAGTCCGCTTGAGCAAGGTAAATAAAACCCTGACGCTCTAAACTCTTTGTTGCATAACTAGATTTGCCTTTGATGGCTCTATCATAGGAAGACAACGCTCCACGATTATTTCCAGTCGCCTCATTGACTCGTCCTAAACCATAATGTCCATGTGCACTGTTTTTATTTTCAGAAACAGCTTTTTGATAACTGGTTTTCGCCGCGGTGTAATCCTTTTGATCAAAATACACATCACCTAATGTTGCATACATTGTGTGGGTGCGGCCGCTTGGCACTTGCAACCCTCTGGTGAGTGCGCGTTCTGCTTCACCGTATTGTTTGTTTCTTTTATGAATGCGGCCTAGATATAGCCAACATTCAGATTGTTCTTCATTGGCTTCTGTACACTTTGAAAACAAACTCTGTGCAACTTTAAAGTTTTTTTGTTCAAATTCAACTTTACCTTTTTCAAGAAACACTTCGTCTTTGGGCGCGTTATGAACCAAAGCGTTGTCAAATGCTTTGGCAGCTTGAGGATAACGACCGCTTTGTGAAAGTGTTTTTCCCAAGGCAAGCCATGTCATACCGTCTTTAGGGTTTACTTTTAAAATTGAAGAATACTCTTTGATCGCTGTATTGGGGTCATTTTTTTCAACGTATCCATCACCAAGGTATCGACGTGCAACTGTATTGTTTGGAAAATCAATTTTCATGTTTTCCAATTCAAACATGAGTTCACTTGGTTTTTTACCCTCTTTTATTTGAGCGGTAATCTCACCTTCACGCGCAAGTTCATTGCGTGGGTTTTCTTGAACAGCCGATTGAAAATAAGAAAGTGCTTTTTTAGAATTGTTACTTTGAAGATAAATTTGTCCAAGGCGAGCATACACCATAGAGTTACCCGCGTTGTACTTCACAGCTTGTTCCAAAAGTTTTTTTGCTGTTTCGGTTTCTCCTTGATTGTAACGAATCAACCCAAGCGCTGCACTTGTTGCACCTGATTTAGGGTCAAGCGTATAGGATTTTTCATATGCTTCTGTTGCAGCATCATCTTTTTTAAGACGTTCATGAACACGGCCAAGCCAGAAGTAGGCTTGCGCATTTTGTGGATCTTCTGAAAGTACAGATTGTAAAAACTTCTTTGCTGGCTCGTACTGACCAACTTCAAAACTTTGAATACCTCTCTCTAAATTTACTTCTACATCATTGGCAAAGATGTTTTGAGATAAACAAATCAAACTACAAAGAACAACCACTAGAAAATGCTTTTTCATATTTTCTCCTTTTTAACCTAGCAAGTAAACTTAACGAACCATGCGAAGATTACTTTCACATTTCTTTTTGTAATCCCCTTCTGGATCTGTTTCGACACAGTTTTGCAATGCTGTGATCCCTTGACGTTTTTTCTTTAACTGAAAGTATGTGAGCGCAAGATGATATTGGGTATCTGGACAAGACAGGCCCCACGCGCCCTTAGGTGATGACATGCATGCTTCATCCGCACGCACCAAAATAGGCTCTGCTTTATCAAACTCTTTTTGGTTGTAATACATTTTACCGAGTGATTGCAGACTTAGAACAAAGTTCTTGTTATGAAGAAGCGCTTTTTTATACATTTCAATGGCTTGATCAGGCTTTTGCATCTCTTCAGATATCAAACCTAAATTATGATAGGCGCGCTCAGCGTTCGGGTACGTTAAATCTTCTGCAGCTTTTTTGCAGTGGATTGCAGCCTGTTCATATTCTTTTTTGCGCATCAGAAATCCACAAAGGTTCACTTGCGCCTCTGAGTAGCGAGGCTCCATTGTTACAGCCCTTCTCATGTGTTCTTCTGCTTTTTCGAATTCTTCAATTTGCGCATACAAAATGCCGAGGAAATTCTGCACCTGAGGATCTTTGCGATTGAGCTCTTCAGACTTTTTGGCTTCGGCCAAGGCTTGAATATTTTCATTTTTTAAAAAAAGCTCTTGGGCAGCACGAAAATGAAGCTGCGCTTGCTCCACTCTTTTAACCTTCGCACCACAAGCCCCTAACGACACAACGCATAAAAGAAGGATCCATTTTCTCATCATGCTGGTATTCTATAGGAACCTTCACAAAAGTAAGCAAAAAAAGTGACAAAATAGATAGGTTTTAAGTGCTTTTTGCCCGCATTATGGCCCTAAAATCATGCATCTCTGGGACGGGTCTCCTACCCTACCATGGCATCCAACAAAGGGTTTTTTGCCGCTTCATACAAAATCGTTACAAATCTTGTAGGAAAATAGAAAGCTTTTCTCTTGTCTCTTGGGGTGCGTGCTCATGCGGAAGAACAGACATTTTAAGGATACCTTTATAAGGTGATGGCCCTTCACACATATCTTTTGTAAGTTCTGCAATGATCTTTTTGGCCGTCACAACATTCTTTTTCATGACTTCAAGCACACCAAGTGCATTTACATCCTCTTCTTCTTCATGCCAGCAGTCATAATCGGTTGAAAGTGCAAGTGTGGTGTAGGAAATTTCAGCTTCACGGGCTAGTTTGGCTTCTGTCAGATTGGTCATACCGATAATGGATGCACCAATCATACGGTAAAATTGGCTTTCTGCTTTGGTTGAAAACATGGGGCCTTCCATATTGATGTACGTACCACCCACATGTGTTGTAGCACCTACTTTTTTACAAGCTGCAAGGACTTTCTCTTGAAGTTTGGCGCAAATGGGCTGGCCAAATGGAACATGGGCCACAATGCCTTTACCAAAAAAGGTGGCATCCCTATTTTTGGTTCGATCAAAAAACTGATCAGGTAACACCATATGTCCGGGTTTGATTTCTTCTTTCAAACTACCAACGGCAGAAACACTTAAAATGAATTCAACACCAAGTTTTTTCATGCCATAAATGTTGGCGCGATAGTTGACTTCAGAAGGCGTAAATTGGTGGTTGTACCCATGACGAGGCAAAAAATACAATTGAGTT
>JAGRAZ010000075.1 GCA_020434345.1 Bdellovibrionales bacterium | reverse complement strand
CCTGATGTAAAAACAATTTCGCTTGGTTTGGCGCCTATAAGCTTTGCAACATATTCTCTTGCATTGTCAATTTTTCGACGTATAGAGCGTCCAGATGTATGAATAGAAGACGGGTTACCGCAACAAGATCCAAGGATAAATTCCTTGATGTACTCACAGACCTCAGGTCGTAAGGGACTTGTGGCGTTGTGATCAAAATAAAGTCTTTTTTTCATGGTATAAGAAAATCTTTCTTAAGATCCTAAATCAGATCTTATAGGTAGAGTCAACCCGATATATAGCTCTCGCCCACTTGATCAGTATACATAGTATAAACCTGATCTTTAAGTGAAGATATATGTGTTTCATTCATCCCTTGCGTTGATATTGAGGGGAGAATCGAAACGTGTACCTCACACGGTGTAAGCAGGAATTGACCTCGTTTATTAAAACGATACATGTTTTTATCAAATACAACGGGCAGAATATCACTTTGGGTTTGGACAGCCATGTAGAAAGCTCCCTTTTTAAAAGAACCCAACCGACCATCTCTACATCTTGTTCCCTCAGGCGCAATAAGAATGCTATATCCTTCTTGTTTCATCCTTTGTTTTGCTGTTTCTAAGCCTTTCAAGGCTTTTTCTGTATTACCTCTTTGAGGAATAGGGATGATACCGGCAATTTTCATAAACTGCGCGTATAATGGAATTTTCATGTGTTGTTCTTTTTCAAGGCCTGTAAGTTTAAGTTTGAGCACATGATAAAGAAAGAAATGATCAAAAAAATTAAAGTGATTGAACGTTACAATATATGTTTTCTGATAATCAATATTTTCTCTTCCATGAATAATAAACTTTACACCTGAGATCAGCAAAAATATTTTACTCATTTTAATAAAGTAATGATGTACACTGTATCTAGGGTAAAATATTCGAATTATCATAGGAAGCGCGACCAGAACAAAAAGCGCCACAATAAAGAGACACCACTGAATCAAACTTCTAACATAAGAAAAAACAATCATTATATTTGAGCCTGAGTTGTTTTGGTGGTTGATTTTTTATCTGTACCAGCAAAGTATGGTTTGAGATATTTACCAGTATAAGAATTTTTGCTTTTTGAAATTTCTTCAGGCGTACCAGTTGCAATAATTTTTCCACCTTTATCTCCACCTTCAGGGCCAAGATCGATAATCCAGTCTGCTGTTTTAATTACATCTAGGTGGTGTTCGATAACAAGAACTGAGTTGTCCTGATCAACCAAACGGTTTAAGACTTCCAATAGCTTTCTTACATCTTCAAAATGTAAGCCTGTTGTTGGCTCATCCAAAATATAGAGAGTGTGACCTTTTGCGCGCTTAGATAATTCTTTAGAAAGTTTAATTCTTTGCGCTTCTCCTCCAGAAAGGGTTGTTGCAGCTTGACCTAGTTGAATATACCCAAGTCCAACGTCTTCTAAATAGGATAGCTTGTTTGCGATGGTTGGAATGTTTGTAAAAAATTCATGCGCTTCGCGTACTGTCATTTCCAAAACTTCAGAAATATTTTTACCTTTATAATCAATATCAAGTGTTTCTCGGTTGTATCTTTTACCATTACAGGCTTCGCACGTTACATAAACATCGGGCAAAAAATGCATTTCAATGCGAATCACACCATCGCCTTCACACGCCTCACAGCGACCGCCTTTAACATTAAAGGAAAAACGTCCGGGTTTGTATCCGCGCATTTTTGACTCTTTAAGTCCTGCAAACAAATCTCGAATGGGTCCAAACAGACCAGTATATGTTGCAGGATTAGAACGAGGTGTTCTTCCAATAGGTGATTGATCAATGTCGATGATTTTTTGAATTTGATGAGCGCCTTTGATTTCTTTTACTGGTAGACCTTTTGCGCTGGATTTCATAATTTTCTTTTGAAGATGAGGAAATAACGTATCAATAATCAACGTAGATTTTCCTGATCCGGAAACACCTGTGATGCACGTAAACGTACCCAATGGAATTTTGGCAGATACATTTTGTAAATTGTTTCCAGTTGCTTCAATAATTTCAATAAATGAACCTATACCTTTGCGTATTTTTTTGGTGCGTTCAATTTTTCTTTTTCCAGACAAGTACTGTCCAGTGATTGATTTTTCATTTTTTTGTATGTCTTTAGGTATGCCTTGCGCAACGATCTTTCCACCAAGTGTTCCAGCACCCGGCCCTATGTCCAAAACATAGTCCGCAGCCAAAATTGTATCTTGATCATGTTCAACAACTATGACTGTATTGCCAAGGTCTCTCAGATAGCAAAGTGTCTCCAAAAGTCGGTCGTTATCACGTTGGTGTAGTCCGATAGAAGGTTCATCAAGAATATACAAAACACCCATAAGACCTGATCCAATTTGTGTGGCAAGTCGAATTCTTTGTGCTTCTCCCCCAGAAAGTGTTCCAGCCATTCGGTCTAAATTTAGATATTCAAGTCCAACATTGATTAAAAATGATAATCTTGCGTTGATTTCTTGTAGAACCTTTTCGGCAATTTTTTGATCTTTTTTGGATAGCGATACATGCTGGAAAAACGAAAAAGCTTTTTGAATATTCATACGACTGATGTCAGCAATTCCAAGATCTCCAATTTTTACAAAAAGAGCTTCTTTACGAAGGCGTGCTCCATGACAAGTTGGACACTCGACTTCACCTTGATAATTTTCTTCCATTTCACTTCTAAAGGTTTCAGAATCTGACTCGTGGTAGCGTCTAGTAAGGTTTGGAATGACCCCTTCGAACTCTTTTTCAATCGAATAAAAACTGTCTTCGGAATCATAGGTAAATTGTATAACTTCGGACGTTCCATGCAAGATGATCTGTTTTGTTTTTTCAGAAAGATCATGCCATGGTTTTCGCATGTCGAATTTAAAATGTCTGGCCAGATTCTTTAATGTTTGCGTGTGAAAATGACCCCAACGTGTTTGCCAAGGTGCAATAGCACCTTGAGATAGGGAAAGAGAAGAATTAGGAATGATTTTATCTGGATCAAAAAAACGTTTCACACCAAGGCCAGTGCATTCAGGGCAGGCGCCGTGAGGGTTATTGAATGAAAACATTCGAGGAGTAAGCTCTGGAAATGAAATGCCACAATCTATACATGCATAATTTTCTGAATATAACGTCTCTGTCGTCTCTTTGCCTATCGTTTCAATCTTTACAAGGCCTTCCCCATGCAAAAGCGCCATTTCGATAGAATCTGCTAGACGTTTGCGAATACCATCTTTAATGATTAAACGATCAACAAACACATCGATGTTATGTTTTTTGTTTTTATCTAATACAGGAGTTTCAAGAAGTTCAAAGGTTTGTCCATCAATGTTAACACGCGTGAAACCTCTCTTGATGAGTTGGTTGAGTTCTTTTTTGAACTCACCCTTTTTTCCTCGAACAATGGGTGCGAGGATATGAATTTTGGTTTGAGAAGGAAGTTTTTCAACTTGATCTGTAATTTGACTTGCTGATTGTGATGATATGGGTTTACCACATTCATAACAATGTGGTTTCCCAACTCGTGCAAAAAGTAAACGTAGGTAATCATAAATCTCAGTAACAGTGCCAACGGTGGAGCGTGGGTTCTTACTCGTACGCTTTTGATCAATCGAAATTGCGGGAGAAAGACCTTCAATGGAATCCACATCTGGTTTTTCCATTTGGTCCAGAAACTGTCGTGCGTAGGCGGATAATGACTCTACATATCTTCGCTGGCCTTCAGCATAAATGGTATCAAAGGCGAGGGATGACTTGCCAGATCCAGAAAGCCCAGTAATTACAATAAGTTTGTTACGAGGAATGGATACATCAATGTTTTTTAGGTTATGCTGACGTGCGCCTTTGATGACAATTTCTTTGAATTCCATAGAGTTGGGCTCTTATACACGAAAACCAAGGCCCCGTCACTCGGCAAGAACTGCTTTGTTTACAGCACACTTCAAAAAGTGAAGCTTTTAGCACTTGAAATTTTGATAACCCTGTGGGATATCAAATAAATGCGATGCGTTATTTTTATAGGGCTCATGAGTCTTCTTGCATGTGGACAAACAGATTCGTCCATTCATACAGGTCAAGCCAAAGTTGTAGAGGGTAGAGTGCCTGAAAAAATACCTACACAAATCTCAGATGTGCAGGTTCTTGATTCTTCAAATCAATTGATATCCTATGAATTTGTTACATGGAGTGTAAGAGAAGGAAGTTTTGAACTTTTACTTCAACCAGATACGGCAAAAAGAGCATCTTTATTAATCATTGATTACAAAAACAAAAACATTGATTTAGAACAGACGAGCCTACAATGTGATTTTAGTTCGACAAATTTATGGTCTGGTATTTATTATGAAGTCACATGTGAAAACAATATGATTTCTTCTATTTTTTTTACAATTCAAATGTAAAGCTATTTGTGAATAAACGCTTGTACGTCTTTTAGCAATGATGTGCATGCTTTGATACTTTCTGCTTCTGCATACAAACGAAATATAGGTTCTGTGCCTGAAGGACGAATTAAAATCCAACTTCCGTCTTTCATATAGAATTTAAAACCATCCATTGTCTGAACCCATTCAATGTCACGTTGATCCCACTTTTTAGGTGGTTTATGTTGCAACCGATCCATTGCATGCCGCATTTCTTCTTGTGTCAGATGAAGGTCAAGGCGTAAAAATTGATATGGGCGTATTTGATTACAAACATAACTATAGAGTTCAGATAAGGATTTGCCTTCAACCGCCATCATTTCAAGCAGGACAAGGGCAGTGAAAATCCCATCTCTTTCAGGTATATAGTCAATGATACCAACTCCACCTGACTCCTCGCCTCCGATTTGTGCGCGACCCTCAACCATGCACTGTGCAATAAATTTAAATCCGACAGGTGTTTCAATACACTCCTGTCCAAATTTTTGTGCGATTAAATCAACCATCTTTGTTGTAGAAACACTTCTTGCTATATTCCATTTTTTCTTTTTGTTTTGAAGCATATGCCAATAAAAACAAGAAAGAATCATTTGTGTTGTGAAGCTTTGGCCGTTTTCATCGCAAGCACCCAATCGATCTCCGTCACCATCTGTTGCAAATCCGCACGAAAGACCTTGTGAAGTAACTTCTTTGAATAAAGTTGTTAGATTTTTTTCAACAGGCTCAGGTGCAATGCCACAAAACCCAGGGTTTTCTTCTCCACGTAATTCAATAACCTTGATGTGCAATGATTCTAATATTTCCTTAAAATACCCAGATCCTGATCCATACATGGCATCAATGGCCACTGTAAAATTTGCATCCTTTATTTTTTGTGTATCAACGTAGTTTAATATAGTTCGCTTATAATCATCCATAAGATTCACACGGATGATTTTTCTCTTTTCTACATACCCATCAAAAACTTGATCACAAGGGATTGACACTTCTTTAACTACTGCAATAAATTTTTCAAATTCGTCAGTTGTATCTTTAAGTGCTGAACAGCCATGAAATTCCTTAAATTTAAAGCCGTTGTAATTAGGGGGGTTATGACTTGCAGTAATAACAACAGATCCCACAGCTTTTGGGTCTTGCTTTGCTTTGAATGAAAGAACAGGTGTGGGTGTATATGTATTGGTTAAAAAAACTTGAAAGCCTTCAAATGCAAAAATACTAGCAATCATTTTTGCGAAGTCCTCGGACAAAAACCTTCGATCAAATCCAATATAAATATTTTTTCGATCGGGATGCTTTATTTTGCAAGCTTTTGCAACACCTGTTGCAGCTTTTGCGACGTTTTCGAAAGTAAAATCTTTGGCGATGATGCCGCGCCATCCATCTGTCCCAAATTTTATCATGGCTTATCGATATCAGGCTTTGGATAATTCGCAATCTCTTTGTTGCAGGGTTTTACAACTACAGGTGTTTGCTTGTTGCAACTTTGATGGCGTTTTGAAGCGAGGAAGGATCCGCGATACCCCTTCCCACAATATCATAGGCAACACCATGTCCGGGAGAGGTTCGTAAAAAAGGCAATCCTAAGGTTATATTGACCACGTGAGAGAGACCTTCATACTTTGCGGCGATCAATGCTTGATCATGGTAAGGACTGATAACGATATCCCATCTACTTACTTGTGCTGTTCCAAAAAAAGAATCTGCTGGAAAGGGGCCTTCAATATGTAATCCACGTGCATGCATGCTTTCAATTGTATCCTTCATCCATAATTTTTCTTCAGAATGATCATCGATTTCGCCAGCATGTGGATTGAGGCCAAGGACAGCGATTTTTGGATTATCAATTGCAAAATGCTTTGAAAAAGATGGAATGAGATTTGAAATCAAATTTTCAAAGTACGCTTTGGTAAAAACTTCATGAACAGAGCGAAGAGGAATGTGTTGTGTGCCTACGATGATATGAAATTTCTGATTGGCCATGAGCATAAAGCTATGCGGTGCTTTTGATTGACGTTGTAAAAATGATGTATGTCCATCAAAATTGGGTTCAATAAAGCGCACAATGTTTTTATCGATAGGGCAAGTGACAAGAGCGTCAATTTTATTTTCCAAGGCATCTTTGGTTGCATTTGTTAGTTGATGCAAAACGTACTTGGCTCTACCTTTTTTATCATCAGCCCTTATGGCTGTACAAGGTATGTCTAGCCACTCAATATGCGTCGAAGCATGTGGATATGCGTTTACTTCTTTGCAAACAAGTTGAAAGTGTTTCTTATCTCCATAGAGTAAAACTGAATCAAGTGGATTTACAGATAATGCTTTTGCAAGGATTTCATATCCAATGCCAAAGTGTTCACCTATTGTAATTCCAATCATATAAAGATTTCGATTGTTGCGTTCTGCTTTAGACGAGAAATAGCCTGATTTAAACTTTCAGTGACTCGTTGATTGAA
>JAGRAZ010000074.1 GCA_020434345.1 Bdellovibrionales bacterium | reverse complement strand
GCATGCAATAGATCTCGTTTGGCAATGCGAAGCAAAGGTAACTTTCATTGCAGCTGGTGTTGAGAGGGTTGCACAATCCTTTCAAGCACAAACGCCACCTACTCAGTATTATCGAAATCTACGTGACGGAGTACAAAACATATTTGCACACCTTTCAAAAGCATCTGATCAATATGATGTTTGCAGAAATGCACAATTTCAAAGAGATAATTACCCTTATGCCAGCAAAGCCTATGGATATTGGCTTCTAAATGATGAAGAAAAGCGTCATGATTTCTTTTTTCCAACTTGGAATCATTACAACAAAAAAATTAAAACGTTTTTAGAAGATGAATCTTATTTTGAAAACGATTATCAAGTCTGTAATTATATCTGCAAAAGAAAATGGGTAAAATCCTCAGATAAAGATATAACAATTATCAAGTAACACCTTTTACATTCTATTTTTCTGATGTGCATATTCTTGAATTGTCTTTAAAATTGGGTTTCGTATATTTTTTTCTGCTGAAATTGCATAAAAACATTCCTTCACCTCGCTAATCCTTCCAACAACTTCAACATTGTACTGCTTGATAATTTCACCTTCTATAAGACTTGGCACTGGGAACAATCCATGGCCATTTTGGCCAAATACCTTAAGCAAAGCACTATCTTGAAACTCTGCAATAATATTGGGCATGATTGATTTTTTTTCAAACCATAACGACAATGCCCTTCGAAGCGATGTTCCTTCTGTTGGGATTAGAAATGGAGCATTATGCAATGACGCTGGAAAGTTTTCTTTATAAATTCCTGCTATCGATGCACTAGCACAAATCGAAACATCACATTCAGTTAGCACGTGATTGTATGCACGAACATTGACAAAAGGAGGTATAGGAGAATCAGAAAAAATAACATCAAGCTCTCCTAATGAAAGCTTCGCTAGTAGATCTTCTAAATTATCTTCCACACAAATAGGAATACAGTTTTTTGATATGATGGGTTTTAAAAATTCATACGTTACAAATTTTGGAATTACCATAATTGAACCAACATAAAACCTAGGTTGTGCTCCAAATTCTTTTGATGAAAGTGCTTGCATCAAATCTTGACCAGTAAGAAATATTTTTTCTGCATACCGATAAATCATTGTGCCTTTTTCTGATAATTGTAAACCCCTTCCCTTTTTTACAAAAAGTTTCTCACCAATCGATAGTTCCAGTTCTCTTAATTGCGAACTAATTGTTGGTTGGGATAAGCGTAATTGCTTGGATGCTTTTGTAACTGAGCCTACTTTTGCTACTGTCCAAAAATAATAGAGGTGGTGATAATTGAGCTGCTGCATACTTTCTATTATATAGATTTTATCTATGTATTCTATTTATTCTTTCTATTTGTTTATATTAAATTTTGCCCTTACAATAGTATCCCTATGTCCGCTAAGTCACTTATTTCCTCCATAAAAAGCACCTTTCCCGATGATTTTCCTGCCAGCATTGTAGTTTTTTTGGTTGCAACCCCGCTTTGTCTAGGCATTGCGCTGGCATCCAATGCTCCCTTATTTTCCGGTATTATTGCAGGAATCATTGGAGGCATTGTTGTCGGAGCAATCAGCGGTTCTGCACTAGGTGTTAGCGGTCCTGCAGCAGGCTTGGCAGTCATTGTATATTACGCAATTGGATCTCTTGGAGGCTGGGAAAACTTTCTGATGGCAGTGGTTCTGGCAGGCTTTTTTCAATTGGCTTTGGGGTTTCTACGCGCTGGTATCATTGGCTATTATTTTCCCAATGCTGTCATTCGAGGCATGCTTGCAGGCATTGGCCTAATTATCATCTTAAAGCAACTTCCCCATGCTGTTGGTTATGATGAAATCCCCGAAGGCCTTTTTACATTTGTACAAAGCGATGCGCATAACACATTGTCAGAACTCTTTTACATGTTTAACTACATTCAACCAACAGCCATTGTTATAACGCTTCTTTGTATTTTTATTCTCATTGCATGGGAAAAAAGTTCTATTAAAAAGCTGCCCTTTTCAAGGTGGGTCCAAGGTCCTCTGGTTGCGGTAATTGCAAGCATTATAGTTTGCTCCATCATCAAAGTTCTTCAACCTTCACTTGCCTTAGATGCATCCCACCTTGTGCAAATACCAATTTTTGAAAACTTCAAAGGGTTTCTTTCATTGTTTACATTTCCAAACCTAGAAGCATTAGAAAATGTTGAAGTTTATAAAACTGCGCTCGTATTGGCTGTTGTTGCCAGCCTTGAAACACTTCTTTGCGTTGAAGCGACAGACAAGCTAGACCCGGACAAAAGAAAAACACCAACCAATCTAGAGTTAAAAGCCCAAGGCATTGGCAACATAGTTTCTGGGTTAATTGGCGGTTTGCCCATAACCCAAGTTATTGTCAGAAGCTCTGCCAATATTCAATCTGGAGCCAGATCTAAACTTTCAGCAATCTACCATGGTTTCTTGCTTCTTTTTGCGGTTCTCTTTATCTCAACTATTTTAAACATGATTCCACTTGCAACACTTGCTGCTATTTTGATTATTGTTGGTTATAAACTAGCTTCTCCAAAAACTTTTAAAGAGATGTACAGCAAAGGAGTCGATCAATTCATTCCATTTCTTGGTACAATTCTAGGTATTTTATTCACAGATCTTTTAATGGGTATTGGTATAGGCGTTGTTCTGTCTATTGGTTTCATTTTATATAAAAATATTCAGCACAAACCGTTCAGCATCGAAAAACAAGAAGACAAAAACTCTAATCATTATACAGTGCATTTACATCATCATGTATCGTTTTTAAATCGAGCATCCATGATGGACGCTCTTGATCGGTTGGATATAAACAAAAATATTATTATTGATGCAACAAAAACAAAGCATATTGATACTGATGTCGTTGATGCAATTAAAGAATTTCAATCTGCAAGAAGCCATAGAAATGGATCAGTCATAGTAAAAGGTCTTTAAAGAACAAAAGGAGAACCATGCGCACACAAACACCAGAAACTCTCGCCCAACTAACCCCAGAAAAAGCACTAGAAATTCTTATGTCTGGGAATCAGCGATTTGTAAATAACCTACGGCACAATAGAGACCTCTTAGAACAAGTTAATAAAACTTCTGAAGGACAATATCCTTTTGCTATTATTTTAAGTTGCATCGATTCAAGAACATCGGCAGAACTTACTTTTGATCAGGGATTAGGAGATATATTTAGCGTACGCATTGCAGGCAACATTATTAATGAAGATATACTTGGCTCTATGGAGTTTGCATGCAAAGTAACAGGGTCAAAGCTTGTACTGGTGCTTGGACACTCAGAATGCGGTGCGATCAAAGGCGCTTGCAATCATGTTGAGATGGGCAATTTAACGGGTCTATTAGAAAAAATTCAACCTTCTGTCGAAAAAGTGCAAGCAAGAGAAAAAAATCTAGATAGTAATTTGGTCGCAAAAGAAAACGTACTTCACAGCATGCATCAAATAACAGAAAACAGCTCTATTCTTCGTATGCTTTATAAAGAAAAAAAGATCGGCATTGTTGGTGCCATGTACGACATCTCTTCAGGAGAAGTTTCCATCATCGAAAAATGGCTTTAATCTCATAAAACAGCAGCATTAAGAGATTTTATATATTTGCACCTTTACTTACGGCACAATATACTGCGACGTAAGAATCATTCTATGGACGCCATACTTTTACCCAAAAATAGATACACTTGGATGCTACTTGCATTTCAGGGAGGTTTTATCAATATTGGCGGGCTACTTTGTGTACACGTTTTTGTCTCACACATCACCGGTTTTTCAGCACACTTTGCGATGTCCCTCTATGACCATCAATATCTACAAACGGTTTATTTTTTACTGGTACCGATGTTCTTTTTATTTGGTGCAATTTTTAGTGGTATTGTTTCTGAAAAAAGAAGAGTGAAAAATCAACCCCCTGTCTATATACATATTTTGCTTTTTCTATCTGCTATGTTTTTATTCTTGGCCATTCTCGGAGTTCGTGGATCTTTTGGAATTTTTGGAGAACCATTTAATGACTTTCATGATTTTATTTTACTTTGCCTGCTCGCATTTGCCTGTGGCGCCCAAAACGCTCTTTTTACACATTACTCAAATTCTATTATTCGAACCACACATCTGACTGGCCTTACAACAGACCTAGGAATTGGTCTTGCTAAATATTTCATTGGCAAAAATGTGAATGAAAAAAGAATCAATCGAGTTCGAATCGAACTCATAACTTCATTTATACTTGGCAGTGTTGCAGGCGCGTATATTTTCCCCCAACTACACTTCTACTCATTTCTTATTCCGTGCTTAATCAGCCTAATCGTAGGTTTTCAATTATATATAACCAGAAAAAAACTGCTAAAATCAAATAGCTTTTGAGCTACGTTTTATTTAAAGTAAAACATGAATGAGGCTGAAAGACCAAATCGATTAAAATTCACACCATCAATTCGTGCAAAACCATAGTTGAATTCAGGCGTTAAGCAAAAGCTTCTACCCAAGCGAAATTCGTAACCTGTAGCACCAATCAACGATAAGCCCGCTTCATCATTTGATGTAATAACAGTTACATTACCTGAAGAAGATTCAGTATTTGTATATGACAAGCCCACGCCGGGTCGAACAAATAGCCCTGTATCCATCACAAAGTATTGTGCTGAGAAATTCACTGAATAGAGTCCTGTATTGACGCCATTGTTGCTTATAACTGCGTTTGAGGTTTCTCCCATAAGGAGCAATTTTTCATTCAACCCACCCCCAATACGAAGACTTCCCAAAAAGGCCCCATCAGCGTCAATGCCTGTAGCATCTAGAACGCCACCGCCTAAGCTAAAACCAATAAAGAATCCTTTTCTTGGATTGAGTTCGTTTGCAAAAACAGACGGCACAATCATGAGAAAACCAATAATAACGATTACTATTTTTTTCATACGCAGACCTTTCCTTACAATTGTATGGAACCTACCTCTGATCATTATTGAAGTCAATATGACTTCTCTCATGGCATAAACACTCCAATGAGAAAATTTTCTATGATGATCTACAAAGAAACGATAGATTATCAACCATGCACGGTATGCTTTCTAAACTCCTAATTTTCGCTATGTCTGCCATTATTTTCGTTCCATTATTCCGTAAAATTGGCTTAGGTGCTATCCTTGCATACTTATTTGCTGGTCTTATTATAGGTCCACATACTTTAAGACTCATTGAGGACCCTGAGGTTGTTCTTCATTTCTCAGAACTTGGCGTAGTTTTACTATTGTTCACGTTAGGCCTTGAACTAGACCCTCAAAAACTTTGGAAATTGCGCAAAACCATCTTTGGCCTTGGCTTTTTGCAAGTTCTACTTACGGGCATTGTTTTTACCATTGGACTCAAGCTACTTCAAAATTCAACAGAGCTAAGTATTGTTGTGGGTTTTGGATTGGCGCTGTCTTCTACAGCATTTTGCATGCAGATTCTTCAAGAAAAAAGACAACTCAAAACAACACATGGGCAAGGCACGTTCTCTATATTAATGTTTCAAGACCTTGCTGTCGTTCCTCTCTTGACGCTTGTTTCGATTCTTGCTGGACAAAAATCAGCCATGCTAAGTCCCTTGGAACTTTTTCGAATTGTTTTTATTCTTGTACTTTTTATCATTGTTGGGCTCTATGCAATTCGACATGCACTTCGGTTGGTTGCAAACTCTGAAAGTCACGAGGTCTTTATCGCCACTTCTCTCTGTATTGTTGTCGGATCAGCGCTTTTAATGGAATCGATCGGTTTATCCATGGGCATGGGTGCATTTATCGCAGGCGTACTTTTGGCAAATTCTGAATACCGTCATGAACTTGAAAGCAGCCTTGAACCTTTCAAAGGTTTATTACTAGGGTTGTTTTTTATTTCTGTAGGTATGTCATTACATATTCCCATTCTTTTACAAAAACCACATTGGATTATTCTGGGCACTCTTTCATTTATGACCGTTAAAAGTTTTATAATTTACTTACTCTCACGTGCATTTGGATTTCCCAATCAATCCGCAAAGAACATGGCCTTTATGCTTCCTCAAGGGGGTGAGTTTGCATTTGTTTTATTTGGCGCTGCTACAACTCATCACATTCTTACACCTGAAATTCATTCAGTCCTTACAGCATCTGTAACTCTGAGTATGGCAGCCACACCTTTTTTGTTTTCTTTAAATCAGCGCCTTATGTCCACAACAAATACGGCAGACGAACAGCCATTTGATACGATTGATGAAAAAAATCCGACTGTCATTATTGCTGGATACGGTCGTTTTGGGCAAATTGTGTCTCGTTTTTTACGCGCACAAAACGTATTCCATACTATTCTTGAGCATAGCGCCTCACAGGTCGAAGCCTCAAGACAGTTTGGATACAAAGTTTATTATGGCGATGCATCCCGTCCTGATATTTTAACCTCTGCAGGTATCCAAAACGCGCATATCTTTGTTAATGCGATTGTAGAACCACAAAAATCACTTGAAATTGTTCGTCACGTACAAAAACTCAATCCCAATATCTATATCATCTGTCGCGCTCGTAATCGCCAACACTCGATTGAACTTATGGAACTTGGTGTAGCTGTAATTCATAGAGAAACGCTGATGACAAGTTTAGAAGTTGCCAAAGAAGTCATGCTTAAACTTGGCAATAGTCGGGCAGAAATTAATCAACGACTCGCTATTTTCCGCAGCAAAGACGAATCAATTTTAAAAAAGCAATTTGAACTACGTCATGATGAAAAGAAAATGCGACTTTATACCATTCAAGCCAACACAGAACTTGAACAAATTCTCCAAGAAGAATCCCAAACAACCAACTCAGCGATAAAATCAACAACGTAAGTAAAAAACCTAATTCATAGTTGCATTAAAATACTGCTAGGAAAAAATACAGAAAATCATCATACTATGCTTATAATATAGACCTCTACTATGATGCCCGTATTATTTATTGGACATGGTTCTCCCATGAATGCAATTGAGGACAACTCTTTTAGCCAATCGTGGGAAGCACTCTCACATACGCTTCCAGAACCAAAAGCTATCCTTGTGATATCCGCGCACTGGC
>JAGRAZ010000073.1 GCA_020434345.1 Bdellovibrionales bacterium | reverse complement strand
GATCCATGCATATGCTTATTCTGGGACAAACGGGTTGTGGGAAATCTACTTTGATGCAAACCATGATGTATCAAGACATGATCAGCCCTGATGGTCGTGGCGTCATTGTTATTGATGGTAAGGGGGAATCAAGCGACAGAGACATGTTTTTTGGTTTAGCCAAAAAAGCAGGTCGGTTGCAAGACGCCAAATGTATTGACCTTGGAGATACAAGAGCCTCTTGGTTTTACAATCCACTATATGTACCTGACGACATGGATCCTAAGATGGTGGCTGAAAAAATCTATTCCATCTTTAAATGTAGTGAAGAGTTTTACAAAAACTTTCAAAAATCGATCTTTATTCCGATGTTCTTATTACTCCATGATGTTTTGGGACAATTTACGTTCAAAGACCTATATAACGCGTTTGAAAATACAGACTATCGATCACAACTGATGAGCAAATGCACCAACCTAGAATTGGTTGAATCCATCAAAAGAAAGAAAATTAAATTAAAATTTGAATTTGATAAATGTCTGGCAGGTATCGAAGCCTGGCTTTCTAACTATAAATCTATTCCTCAACTCAATCAATCCATTGAAGAAAACGAATCGATCATGATTGATATGGCCGAAGAGCTTAAAAAAGGGGGGTTGATCTACGTTCGTCTACCTTTTGCAGCGTACCCTGAAACTTGTCATGATGTTGGGTCTCTCTTTTTACAAGAGATTCAATATCTCCTAGGCATACGACAAATGAACAGCTCACAAGAGCGGCCGTTTGCTATTTATGCCGATGAGTTTGGAAAGTACGTTAATGAAAATGTCTCACTTGCTTTAAGTACATCACGATCCGCAAACATCATGTGGACAATTTCTACTCAAATTGCCTCAGATATCGACAAAGTAGCCAAAAACTTTATTGAACAAATTTGGTCCAATACACGTATCAAATTTGTCTACAGCCAAGATGATCCTCAAATTATTGAGCGAATTTCAAAAGATATAGGTACATTTCAAGAAGTATTAAAAACAGAACGCGTGACCAAAACTGCTCTTGGTACAGATTGGTCTATGGGTGAAAGTTCTAACCGTGTTACTGATTCGTTTCGTTTTCATCCAAATTTAATCAAAAACCTCCACTATTTTGGCCAAGGTTATTGCATCAGCAAACTGTTTGACCACAAACATGGCGGGGTAGGGGTCAATGTAGGAAAACTTAACATTGAACCTGTTATTCACCGCCCAATTAAAGTTCATAAACCAAAACTACCTATGAAAGGAATGTATTATGAAAAAACGTACACTCAAAGCTTCCCTATGTAGTGCCTATTGCCTGTTTGTCAGTGAGTATGTTCATGCCATTGACAATATTGCAAATGCGCTTGAGGACGGTTCCGATGATGTAAAAAATATCGCAAAGGCACTTTTGGCTTTTGCAGTCATATTTGCTGGCGGACGAATTATGTTTAGCAAATCGCGTGCATCTGATGAGCTTGGACCTCTATTTTGGGGCGGTGTTTTTATTTTCTCTGGTGCAGGTGCAATTTTGTGGCTCTCATCCACACTAGGAAATTAAGCTATGAATAAAGTCTATAAGCACCTTTCTAGCTATGAGCATTTTTATGGATTTGAAAAAACAGACGGGGTCATTCTGGGAGCCATATCCGTATTGTTTTTTTTCATCTTTGAGCTCATTTTTGCTGGTTCGGTGCTTGTACTTACCTACAGCCTATTTTGCCTTCTTTTTAAACGAAAAAAACCAGTTGGTTGGTTGCAAAGTTATTTGACTTACCACATACGTCCAAAAGTTTTTAAACCTGGAGGATCTCGAAGCTATGAATGAGCACTTTGGAAAAGAGCTTTCCTACTTTGATATTAAAGATGATGTCCTATTTCATGTCGATGGTAGTGCATCACACATCTTTTTTGTTCAGGGAGTAGATCCATCGTCTATGACGAGTCAAGAGCTTATGTCGGTGAAATCATCTATGGATGCAATGTTTAACGTTGTTGAGGATAATATCGAATTACAAGTCTTTTTTCGGTCTAAAAATCGTTATGACAAGGGTCTGAAGCTTTTTGATCGTTACATCGATACAATTGAAAACAATCAGCCTTTTACAACGGCTTTATATGGCTCACAAATTGGAATGCTCAAAGAACAGCCACTTTTTTGTAGTGATATTTATATTTGCCTAACTGTATCAAAATATAGAATTAAAAAGACCAATGTTTTCGATACTATGGAGAAAAACAAAAGCCATTTGGAAAAGGTTTCCAGATCAGTTTTTTCTTATCTTCAAAATTCATATGAAAAAGCACACAAACTGAAACAACAAGAAATTCTTGATCTTCTTTATGAAACAATCAATCCCAACAGGTGGGAAGTAACACAAGATTTTAATCATTTAGCCAACCTTCCCAAAGGCGTAGAAGATACGCTTGGAAATAGACTTACCTTTAATGGCGTATTGGTTGAAAGGGATCACTTTTATACGGACAAAGCTTTTGGTCAAACCATTGCCCTTTATGCCAAGCCTACTCATTCTTATCCAGGTATGTTTTTCACTCTATTGAGCAATTTAGATGAATCCTTTCATTTCAATTGTTCATTTAAAGTGATTGGGAAGGATCAATATAAAGAAATTCAAAACAAAAACCGTTTTCGTGGTGTTTTGGAGTCTTTTTCTGATTTCTCACTATTTGGAAACCGACGTAATTTCAAGATGGAAGCCAAATTTGAAGAAAATGAGGACTATCTGGAAGAAATGGAAAAAAACGGTGAAAAGTCCTTTGAGTTTCATTTTACACTCACGCACTATGCAAAAAGCTTACAAAAACTCCGTGATCAATCTTTGCAAATTATCAAAGCTTTTCGCGCTTTAAATTCTGCTGATGCTTTTGTTCAGGAATATGAGCAGTTAGAGGGCTATCTCTGTTCACTTCCAGCTTCTCGAAACCTTACAAATCGACCTTATGAAGAGTTAACAAGCAATATTTCCAATATGGCTCCACTATATGAGCCGTACAAGGGCGGAGATGATCCTATCATCTTGATGAGAAACCGGTTCAATGGCCTTATCTCTTACAATCCTTTTGCACCGCATTTACCCAATTACAATGGGATTATCTCAGGAACATCTGGTAGTGGTAAAAGTTTTTTTACTTCGCATCTAACTAAGCCATTTATCGCTCAAAATGTTCGTGTTATCTTTATTGATATTGGCGGATCCTATAAGCGTATTATTGATTGCTTTAAGGGTCAGTATTATAGCCTAGACACTAGTGTATCTCTCAATCCACTATTACCAAGTTCAATTGTTGTAAATGGAGATACGGTATCTCCTTGGTCAGTAAAAGCGATGATGGAGATCTTATCCAATATGATGATGGACAATGATCGATCCGGAAACATTCATGAAGAAAATCTTCTTCTGTCCAATTGTCTAACCGATCTTTACAAGAACAAAAAAGATCCAATTTTAAGCGATCTTTTGGACACCATGAGAGATGCTTCTTCAAAACTGATTCAAAGCAGCCCTTTTGAAGCCGAACTTTTAAATAATCTGACTAAAAAGCTAAAATACTGGGTTGAAGGCCCTTATGGTAGCGTTTTTAATGCGCAATCTTCCATAAATATGGATGAAAAGCTTATTGGGTTTGATTTAAAAGGTTTACCAGAAGACATAAGACCACATATTTTTTTGATCCTAAGCTCTTGGATCGATTTTATTGTCTTTCAAGAAACAGGAAAAAAGATCATTGTGTTTGATGAAGCATGGGAATTGATTGAATTTGCCTCTCCCTTGATGGAAGGGCTTTACCGTAAATCCAGAAAAAACAACGCTTCAATCATTGCTGCGGCGCAATCATATTCAGACTTTTTAGATTCTCCTATTGCAAAAGCAATCGTTGGAAGTAGCTCGACAAAATATATTCTGAAAGTAGGGGAGAATACCCAACCGATCGCAGAATCACTAGACTTGTCTGAGATCGATGTTCAAAATATTTTATCACTTCAAAAAGTACCAGGGTATTTTTCAGAAGTATTTATCAAACATGGTGAGAAAAAATTTGTCTCTCGTATTGTCCCAACTCCTCTTGAGTATTGGACATCAACCACTGATCCGAAAGATTTAAAAATTGAGCGTACTTTTAGAGAAAAATTACCTCATTTAAGCACGATGCAGGCTTTGATTGAACTTTCAAGTCAATATCCATTTGGCTTCAACACTGAAAAAGGAGGGGAGCATGAAATTCTTAAAATTGCGTAAATCGATATTAATGTGGGGTTTGATTGCTATGCTTGCTCTTTTGATGGCTTCCTCTGATTCATACGCTCTTTTTGGTCTTGGCAAAAAAGTTTTTGATGGAAGCACCATGATCCCTTATTTAAAAAAGCAGTTTCAAGAAACTCGTAAAGTTTTACGAACGGCCAACCGACAGCTAGGCGAACTTCGTAGCATCAATAGAGGTGCTAGAAATATGCGAAGATATGTAACTGATAACTACGACAGCCCCTATGTTCAAATTATGCGTGAAGTCGATGCCATAGAAGATGAAGCTGATGGTATTAAAAATGGTGGATCAAGAAATGTTTACACGTATGACAATCTTCCAGAAGGTCTTCAACGAGCTTATGAAAAGCATAAGAAAAAGGAAGAGCTCGAAGCCAAACAAAGAAAACATGAGCTTCGCATTGCTAGAAAAGGGGATGTGAGCGCGAACTATACCGAAAATATTACTATTGATCAGTTAGAGAAAGATCAAAAGCGGTATCGACTTAACTCTGATCGAAGTCAATCATTGGCAGAATCTTCTAAAATTACCAATGAAGGTCTTAGTCTTTTACTTGAATCTAATACAGAAAGCCTTCGTATTCAAAAAGAACAGTTAAAACTCCAATCAGCTAATCTTTATCGTGACTTGAAAAAGGATGAGGAAAATCAAGTTGAGGGCATGATCGACGGGATAATCATTCAAAACGCCTTTAGAAATGAGCTACAATGAACGAAAATCTGTTTCTCATATCAGACTTTTCCATCCTTACCGATGTTGTGGCTCCGCTTGTAGGAAAAATTGATTCATATCGTATCCCATTTCTTACATTTGTATTTGCAATCGCATGTCTAATACTTACATGGAAGATCATCAAAGGTAATGCCCAAGGTGAAATTGTTCCTTTTATCGGTAGAATTGTACTTGTATGTGCATTGCTTGCAGCTCATAAATCAATTTTTAAAGGAATGTTTTGGACAGCATCAGAATTTGGTTCGGTGATTCTTCCCTCTAATGAATACATTGAATTTTTAGAAACAACACATTTAAATATCAATTCTGGCTTTACACTCTGGGGTTTTGTAAAAAGCTCGATTGCATCGATAGTTTTAATCCTTACGACCATGTTTCATGTGGTTGCCTTAAAACTTTTTGAAATTTACCGTGTTTTTAAACTTTTATTTTTGTATGTTGTAGGCCCCATAACGCTGATTATTGGTGTGCTCCCTCAAAGAAGTGAGAATCCGTTCAATTACTATGTCACTGCTTTTGAGGTATGTATGTGGAAGCCAGTTGCTGCCATTGTCTTTAAATTGCTGATGCTTCTCAATGGCCATTTTACAGAACTTTCCTTTGCTAACCCTGGGGTCGACGTAGATTTTAGTGAAATTAGTGCAACGGTTAATTTTTTTACCGTCATATCCTTTTCTGCCATTACCATCATACTAACACTCAAGGTTCCTCAACTTACGCACTGGATTATTACAAAAAGCTCTAATGCTGCTGATGACGTGATGATGACTTCTCACAAATTAATTCGAGATACAAGTCTTATAGCGAGTGTTTGGGCTAAAGGTACGGCAGGTTTCTTGAAAAATGGGAAAACGCATATGGACAACGCAAAAGCCAAAGTTCAAGGACTAAGTAAATCATCTAATGTAAGTCAGTTCAAAAAGCTTACACAAGATCCTTTTAAAGGCGCTCATGGAAAAAAACTAAAAGATTCAAAATATGAAGGGCTTGATTTCAATAAATATCACAAAGACGTGAACTATCATCAAGTCGCCAACCAAATTAAAAACTGGCAACCCCCACACCCCAAGAAATAGGAGTAAAACGTGTTTGGACAAAAAACTACCAATTGGCTTAATACACAAGAGACTATCAAAGCTTGCAAATATGTCATATTAACGCTTTGTGTGTTTAACATCATTACTCTTTTGATACTTGTACATGAAAGCAATAAACCTCCGTTTGTGATTCGCGTAGAGCCTCATGGAGAATCTGCCTTGGTATTGGCAAACAGTCCCAAAGCATATCCTGAACAACAGGAAGCAGTTTTTTTTACAGAAAAGTTTTTGGATAAACTTTTGGCCTACAATCATGAGACTTTGGAAGATGATTTATCAATTGCTTTGTCTTATATGACGCCTACACTCAAACAAGAACATATAGATAGTTGGAAAGAGACGGGGAGTCTTGATAAAATCAAGCGAGCCAAGTTTTCAACGAGGCTCTATTTTGACAAAGTTGTGGCAAACCAAGATGAATATGGAGATTTTATCGTCCATTTTCGATTTGCATCTGAAACAACTAGAGAGGGGAAAAAAGAAGCACTCATTCCTTTTCAAGGATTTGTCACACTTCGAGCTACGCAACGTGATATGAACAATGTCTACGGTTTGATAGTGACCAATATCAACGTCGAGGAGGCTTGATACATTGTATTAAATTTTAATATGATGTATTAATAAGTATTTACAATTATTACTAAAAAGGATAGAATAGTGAACTATGGGAAGAAAACGTATCTCAGTATCAATACCGGAGGAGTTGCTGGAACAACTCGAAAAAGTTCAACAGGACTTAGCGGACAAAAATCACGCGGAATTCTCTCGTTCTCGAACCGTCGAAATGGCTCTAAATATGCTAGTCAAAAGTCAAAAAGAGTCCAAGGAACAAGACAAGGAATCTTCCGAGGACTAACCCTTTGCATATTTAGCTTCACTGTACTTATTTGTACGGATGTTTCTGCCAAAATTCGCGACATTAAAATAGATCCTATTCACCATACCAAGGTACACAACTTTAAAATCAACCCTGGTGTACCTCTTACCATTACTTTTCCGCATGATATCACTGAAGCTGTATATGGCGATGGAATCA
>JAGRAZ010000072.1 GCA_020434345.1 Bdellovibrionales bacterium | reverse complement strand
GCTGCAAAAGTCATGGGGTTACGCGTGGCAGGTGTAGACCTACTTCGATCAAATAAAGGCCCTGTGGTGATGGAAGTCAATTCTTCACCGGGACTAGAAGGCATTGAGACCTCAACAGGAAAAGATGTCGCTGGATTGATCATTGAATATCTTGAGAAAAATGCAAGCTTTGGAAAAACAAATACCAAGGGAAAAGGATAGAAATTCATCACGTAAATGAACCAACACTGATCAATGTTTCGTTTGATTTTCTAGCTTTTTAACAAAGTTCGATCTACTTTGCTTTTGGTGCAACAAAGAGCATGATGATCTCTACACCTTGAGGTGTTGGAGCGCCACCACTTAAAGCTTGTCCCCATTTTTTAAAGAAGATATTTGTTAATGGGTAACCAAGATCTCTTGCTTCACTCACATATTCAGTCTTGATAAGGAAATCATCATTTGTAATATCGATATTTCCAAAGTCTGCCATGACTTTACGAACCAACCAACGACCTTGTCCTACGTTCATGTGCTTTGTATATGTTGAGGGAACACCAAAGGGCGTTACTTCCCAACCACGATGTTTTTTTGTAATTTCTTCCGAAGTTGGAAATGGCGTAGTTGAAAATGATTGTCCGTTGAGTACATACGTACTTTCAGTAAATGGCTTAAACTCAACTTTTGTTTTGTTTTCAATGCCTCCTTGGCCACATAAAATTCTTTCTGCACGGTAGTAATTGTTCAAGTTCGCTGTTGGACCTGCAAATTGCATCGCAGTTTGATTTTTTCCATCGATACAGGTTCGAAGTGTCATCTCAACAACCATTGCGTTTTCAGGCCACTCAAGGCGGTCACTAGACCAAAGCTCTGCTTCTTGACCATACACATTCTCATGACATTGCGCTTGATAACTGGCAATGGTTCCAGCACCAGGACAAGAAATAGACGATGCTGCAGCACTGTTGATATCTTGAAATGTCATACCACTTAGCTCTGATAAATCTTGTGGCAATAATGTTACAGGAAGTGGATTTGAAGCTGGAACACCAGAACACTGTGCGTTTGCAGCCGCTGCAAGAAGACAGTCATTGTACATACCAAGTAAAAAAGCATCTGTAGAAGTATAAACATTCCCACTAACCTCAGGAATACAGTCCAATGTGCCATCTTGACATAAGTTGTTCACAATATGTTCTTCATTGATGATGGTATTGGGTTCGACTGTGGGTTTATTGATCGGCGCCTGACACGCAGTCAAACATAAAACAAGTGCTGGTAGTAGATAGTATTTTTTCATAGCACTTAGTCTATTTTCATGTTCCATGCCAACCCAAGCTCAGATTATCTCATTGTTTTTATTGCAAATTTTTTGCTGCAATTCTATTTTTGCTGTGCTCATTTTAGGCAACGATGGGACATCAACGATAAAAAACTCCTGTCATTTCTTGTAAAAGAGGAAGAATTTTGAATGGAAACAATACTTACAGTCAAAAATAAACGGCTTTTAAGAACAGCCAAATTACTGTAGGATCATAGAGTACAACAAGAAGATTGCTTCTTGTCAGGGGTTTTTTAGTTTCGTACTGGAGGTCGTATGAGAGTGTTGATGGGTCTACTTTTTTCCATGTTTTTATTATTACCTAACACGCTTTGGGCTGGTTTAAGTTCAGTTTCGTGGGGAAATGGTGGCTCGTGCACCTTTCACTGCGCGCCTCCGCAAGGCTGCCCAAGCGGATATGACACCACATCAGGTGACGGTTGTCAGGGCACCGAAGATAATCAAGGTAGTTGCGTGACCACTGCAGTAAACACATGCGAGGCCGTGATAACAATCAATTGGGATGGATTCATAACAGAGATCAAAGACGTTGTAGATTCAAAAGGCAACCCCGTTCCCGGCTTTAAACCCTTTCAACAAGGCAAGTAAAACTATTTAAAATGTATAAATATATGGAGATACTAGAATGAATAAAATTACAACATTAACACTCTTGTTTCTGATATTTTTAATTAATACACCGAAAAACACTTTTGCGGAATGGCACTGGTCTGAAGGGTATTGCCGATTCAACTGCAATAATACTTCTCAAAATGAATGCCCTGAAGGAACTTCACAAGCACCACTTTCATCTCCAGGTGTTTGCCAAGGGTTTGATCTAGACGTTAACAGTTGCACGGATGCTGCCACTGCAAGCTGCGGAGAAGGCAACTTCGAAATCGATTGGTCTAGCATTCCACCTCTTTTGAATAACTATCAAGTCGAAGAAGTGCAAACTCCCGATGGTCAAACGCTAACAGGAAAAGATGCTATGGATTATTTACAAAAGCGCTTTCCAGCAAAAACAGAGACTCAATCAACCATCAAACGATAGGGAGAACTTATGAATATCAGAAAGGCATTTCCCATTTTTATCGTTGTAGCTTTGACAAGCACGGGCATATTGTATCAAAACTGTGGTCACGTGGGCGACATCTCTCAAGAAGCACAAATTCTTTCGAGCACAAACCCCACTGCTGTAGACTACGCCACAGATTCACAAGAACGTCTGTATGTTACGTTGCAGGATGGGACCCAAGTCACAATGGTTAAGCACAAACAACAAGAGCTTGTTCCACTTGTTGTTACGCTTAAAGATGGAACTGTTATTCGACTCACAGCCCGATAACCATCTCGCTAAAAAAAATTACTCTGTCTATCGCATAAAGCTTTTTATGCTACCTCGACATGATTAATCAATTGAAAAAATGCTGATCAAAGGTACAGTACTGTAAACAACAAAGGCATCAATGAAGAGATCAAAGAAACTATGGGCGCTGTCTGTTCTTATTTTACTTCCTTTTATTGTACCACTTGCCATCATATTCCAAGAAGCTCCGTTTGCCTCTTGGAGTGATTATATGATGTTGTTTTTTATTGGATGTCCGATGTACGCATGGGGATTGTTAAAGAAAAAGCAATGGGCCAACTGGGCTGTTGGAGGCGTTCTTCTTCTCGTTTTTTATCTTATGGCCTATGTTGTGTATTACCACCATCAAAGTTTTGGGTTCTCAAATTTTCGTTTTTTACCATGGCTACATATAGTTTATCTCATGGTGACAAGCACCCTTTGGTGGCGCGTTATTGTCTCAAACAAATACAATTAGAGAAGCAGAATAAAATTACGTTATTAAAAAGTGTGAAACCAACAGATTTACGCATGCGCGCTGTCACACACAATTGCATACATGAACGAAATTGAGAATTTCGATTGCATCACATCTCACCATTGCATCGTCCAGACCTGTCCAGCGTAGCTGGGCAAAGATGAATCAGTTACCCTAACATTAGACCTTCCAAAATTGGGTCTGACACAGAGCGTAGAATTTCATACACTCAACCAATGGCGCAGGTTCTATTTATATTTTGGATTTTTCTTTTTGCTCCTGTGGCCTTTGCCACGGCAGAGGGGGATCAGATGTGCAACGATTTGATTCAAAATTCAGATTTACTTAAGGTTTCGCTTGATTCACAAACAGAAAAAATATTTTACGAAACCCATAAAAAAACCACGTATAGTGACCGCCCTACATTTGGAAATATTGATCAAATTTTTAACGAGAAAAAAGAGTCAGAAAAGGACAAAGCAAGAATCAAACAAATTGAAGAAGATGAAAAGTTATTTGCTGCGTACAGTGCAGGGTCGGATTTTATTACTTATAGCGCAAAGTTAGTATTTCAAAGCGACGAACATCCTGTAGTTCAAAAAGGATCTGCGGATGAACCAGTACTTATCACGACAAACAAATCTACATATTTGAATACCTTCCATACAGATAGTTTAAAAAAACCCCATAAACTAAAACGACTTCAATACGTCGTTTTGGAATTTGCATATCCGATCATGGATCAAGAAAATGTAGAAATCGAATGTGGTTGTTATTTTTTATCACGTCAGGGAAAAACTGTATCAGAGTCAAGCCCCTATGAATGCATCCGTTACCAACGACCACAAGGTCAATACAGACAAGTTTGGTAAGGCCAATTCAAAAACGCTAAATTTATCACGATAGTTTTTTTACCTACAGTCTCGATGTTTTTTACCGTCTGAATTTTTATGATACAATAATGAGAGTGATGTATAGAAAATCTGGTTTTAGTTTAATTGAATTGATGATTGTCATTGTTGCTGTAGGTATTTTATCGACGCTTTCAATTTCTGGGTATCGGAAATATGTAAAAAAAGCTCGAAAAGCATCACTTTATACAATTATCCGTGCAGCAGACACTGCTGAACAACTCTACCACACTCAATATCAGACTTTTGTTTTTACCAAATCAACGACATCTGTAACTGCTTTTCAAAACCTAAGAGATGGCACACATATAACAATAGACGGTGGAGAATCTGCTGAAATGCAAACTGTATGGAATGAGCTAGACCTGTACCCGATTGGAGAACAAGTCCATTGGTACATGGTCCTTAACCAAGGAAAATTTTACAGCGATGGTTCTGCCGCGCAATTTAACGACACGTGGGATCAAGGACCCATTAGTGTTCCACGATTTAGAGAGTATTCAACTTTTCCATCACAACTGGATGCAGATGGAAGAAACGTTGGCTGCTCCAACAGGCCGGTCGCATTTACTTTCAACCCATCTGATCTGGGCGCTGAAGCAAATCCCGGAAGGGCTTATGATTGGCTTTCCATCGGTATACAATCATCGTTTTTAAGCTCTTCGTATACGGACTGCACCAACATCATAAAAATTAAAGTTTATGATTGGTCAACAAGTTCTTATCTCAATGGTGGCTACATCACTTTCGATGACCTTTTTAACGATTAGGACAGCTCCCTAACATCTCCAAAATCATGATTGTTGATGCATAGACCTGAGGTTTATTTTGCTGTATGAGCATGAACATGGATACCAAACAATTATGTCCCAATTGTAAATCAGAAGATGCTTACTTTGATGGTTCGCTTTGGAATTGTCCTTCCTGTTTTCATGAATGGGCCAACCATGAGCAAAAGCCAACAGAAAACAGTATTGAATCCACCGTTCAGGATGCGCATGGAAACATCCTTCAGGATGGGGATGCCGTGACAGTGATCAAAGATCTCAAAGTCAAAGGTGGTTCTTCATCGATCAAAGTTGGAACGAAAGTTAAAAACATCAAACTCAATCCTGATGGTGCAGATGGGCACAACATCAATTGTAAGATTGATGGTTTTGGTTCCATGAGCATTAAGTCAGAATTTGTAAAAAAATCCTAACACCCAAAATCATGGTCCGGGATTTTAGATCATTCTTGGAACTACCGGAGTTTATCAAAAAGCATGTGGGATTTTATTTATATGAGTGTACAATGAGGTACTCATATGTGGATTTTCATCAAGCTATCCATCACCGTCCTAGCCTTTTTCTATAAGTTTTTCGCCAAAACATTCAATTTTTCAAGCTCTGGCGACGCTATCACAGTTAAAGGCATTCCTTGTTATGTGGGAACTACCAAAGGAAAGTATGGAAAAATTCTTTCAACCCATTTTAAAGTTAAGTTCGATAGCAAATATATTTTTAAATTCACCAAAGAAAGTTGGTTTGATCGACTGATGAAATCCTTGGGGATTGCAATTGAAATTCAATCCGGCAATTCCAGATTTGATCAACACGTATACGTAGCTTCAGACAGCCGCAGTTTTATGCAGAAGGTTTGTTACACACCTGAAGTTCAAGCACTGATCACACAACTATTTATCAATCATGAAGCCAAATATATTTCTTCAAATGGAAAAACCATAAAAATCAACTTCAGCGGTGACGTTCAAAACAACACACGATTGATGGAGAAATTTGTAGAGCTTTTTTTACACATAGCCAAAATCAAGATCAGATCTCCATATTCATTCGATTCATTTGCCGTTAAAGCATTGGTTTTGGAAAGTTTAGTTTGGTCGACCGCTGTTTATTCAATAATGGGGTTTATAGAATTTACATTCCACCCTGAAGACATTCACCTACATGAGTACAGCTTGTTCATCCAAGGTCTCTTTACAGGAATGATAATTGCGATTGCTTTGATCATGTTTGTCATTATACTTATGCGTGGTTCTTCACGTGGACATCGCTTGATCCTAGAGAGTATTTTGTTACTACTCTTTTCATTGCCCTTTGGGGGCTACAATATCGTCAGCGATCTAAACACCAAACTAGATAGGGCCGCACCTGTCATTGAAGAAGCTATGGTTATTAATCATTATAAGAGACTGCATCGTGGTCGAAGAGGTCGAAAATATTTCACCTATCACATTCAAATTGATCAGTTCAAAACTCAGGATATCTATAATTTGGATCGCGATATCAAAATCACATCAGATGATTTCACCAGAGTCCAAAATGGAGATACCGTGAAAATCGAGATCGGACCTGGCTGGCTCAAACACCCTTGGTACCGATCCTTCAACTTTAGCCGTCCTTAGTCGTAAGCAATACTGAGTTCAATAAGCAAAGCCATGTGACGAGACCGTAACGCACAAAATCATGGTCCAGTTACATGGCCCCGGATTTTTGTGTTTATCTTAATTATGAGTCTACTTCGTCAGAGTAAAAAGCTACTGTACTCATGTAGTGATCTTCAAGATCATGTTTCTGCAGGATAGATTCAAAACTTCTCCACATTTCAAGAAACAACTCAAACTTACTCCCCATCAAAATACTCTGGGAGTTTGAATAATTTGGATCAATTATCTTTGGGAACTGTTTTTCTAACTTTGCAAGTTCGGTTTTGATTTCTTGGGTTTCATCTGTCATCGCAATTTGCTGGTTATACTCATGAATATGATTACGAAACCTATTATATTCCTCGTTGAGTTTTTTATGCGTATCAATGGTTTTTGATATATCCACAACTAAGAGAAGAAATCTGCCAACTCTTTTATACGCAAAATACCAATCGGCTTCTTGCAACATTGTTCCATGCTTTTCAGAATCTTCTGGCACCAACGAAAAGTCATGAAATGTAAAGCTCACTCCATTAGAAAGCTTGACTGTTACGTCTGCTGAGAATGAACGCCCCTCTTCTTGGCCATGGATGATAAGTGTTGGTTTTCCAATTTTATCCCTACTACCTGAATTCAGGTTTTGATAAAGCCATTCATATTCTTCCAACACAAGCGGAATAATGGGTCCTGGATCTTCAGAAGTAGTGTACTTATTGAGAAAGTTGGTATGGTTGCTTTCAATACGAATGTGTTCCAGATCAATCATTTGATCTGCATACCCAGCAGTTGGGACAAAACCCATTCCAGCTAAAATAATAAACAATGCTATTTTGTACATAAGCCCCTCCATAACACACCCATCCATGCAGGATCAAGCCTGAATATTCGGGGTATAGGTACGAGCGTGAAGGATAGGAAGTCAGGGCCGTGTACC
>JAGRAZ010000071.1 GCA_020434345.1 Bdellovibrionales bacterium | reverse complement strand
GGATTTTCACAAATCACGCGAACAATACCTTTTCGTTTGATTAATTTGCATTTATCACAAATCTTTTTTACTGAAGCTCTTACTTTCATAGTCTCTTTCCTTCAACGCATTCAATAAAGACGAATGCTCATGTTACAATCTACACCGCCAACGCGATCTCCGATTCAGACACACTGTCGATGAGCTCGAACAATGTGCGACCTAAAGCAAACAATTTGCTAGGATTTATAAAATACTTAGCACTTCTGGTCCATCATGACGAATCGCAATGGAGTGCTCGAAGTGGGCCGACAACATACCGTCTTTTGTGGAAACTGTCCAGCCATCATTCAAGGTTTTTACATCCGCAACCCCTTGATTGATCATAGGTTCAATGGCAAGGACCATTCCTTCTTGAAGGACGATGCCCGTGCCTTTTTCGCCATAATTGGGAACCTGAGGCTCTTCATGAAGCGCCCTTCCAATCCCATGCCCTACATAGTCGCGGACTACAGAGAAACCATGACGATTTGCATGCTCACTAACCGCCGCACCTATATCATAAAGATGCCCTCCGGGTCTAGCCTGTTCTATGCCTTTTTCAAGGCATTCACGTGTTACTTGCAAAAGCTTTTGGGCCTCATTTGAGATCTTACCTACCCCTACAGTGACTGCTGAGTCCCCGTAGAAGCCCTTATAAACAGTGCCCATATCAATGCCAATGATATCGCCCTCTGAAAGCACCCTTTTTTTATCAGGTATGCCATGGACAACCTCATCATTGATAGCAACACAAAGTGTTGCAGGAAAGCCATAAAGCCCCTTAAACCCTGGAATGGCCCCTAAGGACCGTATGGTCTCTTCAGCTGCTTGGTCCAATTCCCAAGTACTGACTCCTGGCTTGACCATGGGCAAAATCACTTCACGCGTTTTAGCGATGATGCGATTGGCTTCTCGCATGATTTTGATTTCTTCTTTGGATTTCAAATGAATCATGAGGAGCGCCCTACTGTTTGCTCAATCTGTGCAAATACGTTTTCAACAGTTTGACTTCCATCAATAGAATGAAGCAATTCTTTATCTTGATAAAACGAGATCAGTGGTTTGGTTTGACGTTGATACACTTCTAGACGGTTTTCAATCGTTTCAAGGTTGTCATCTGATCTGCCTCGACTTAATAGCCTTTCAACAAGAACATTCTTAGGCACATCTACACATACAACAAAGTCAATACGCAGGTCCTTTTTTTCGAGCATTTGATCAAGCGATTTGGCTTGCTCTATGGTTCTAGGAAAGCCATCCAAAAGAAAGCCTTGATTTTGAGGAATATGATGTTGAATCATAGCTACTACGATTTCATCAGGAACCAATTCGCCACGATCCATATAAGACGATGCTTTTTGTCCCAATTCTGTTTTGTTAGAGACTTCGAAACGAAACAAATCACCAGTTGATATATGTTTAAGGTGATATTGAGATGAGATCCGCTCTGCTTGGGTACCTTTGCCCGCGCCGGGAGCTCCTAATAACACAATATTCATCTTATCCTCGTCTAGCTTTGAGTTTTCTAGAGGATCGTGAACTTAAAAAGCCATCGTAATGATGGTTCATCAAATGGGCTTCAATTTGTGCCATTGTATCAAGTGCTACTCCCACAACAATCAACAGAGATGTTCCGCCAAAGTAAAAAGACACACCTGCTTTGGTTTGCATAAGCACAGGAACTGTACAAATGACAGCCAAGTACACACCACCAATAAGTGTTAAGCGTTCTAAAACTTTTTCAATATATTCAGAAGTGTTTTTTCCCGGACGAATACCCGGAACATATCCACCATATTTCTTCATATTTTCCGCAACATCGTCAGGATTAAATTGAACTGCAGTATAAAAGTATGCAAAAAACACAATGAGTAAAACTTGCACTGTATTAAAAATCCAACCACCGTAATTAAGCGAATCACTGATTCTGCGTACCCATTCCATTTGTGAGAATGAGGCTAGCGTTGCAGGAAATGTTAAAAGCGAACTTGCAAAGATTGGCGGGATAACGCCTGCCATATTAATTTTGAGTGGCAAATAGGTGCTTTGACCTTGCATCATCTTTCTTCCAACAACACGCTTTGCGTATTGCACTGGGATTCTTCGTTGGGCTTGTTCAAAGAATACAATAAAGTAAGTTACCACAAGCATAAAAATAACGAGCACGAGCAGCATCAATGGACTCATTTGGTTTGCACGAACAAGCTCCATGGTTGAGCTAATCGCACTTGGGAAACCTGCCACGATACCTGCAAAGATAATCAAAGAAATACCATTACCAATACCGCGTTCTGTGATTTGTTCTCCTAGCCACATTAAGAAAGTAGTTCCGCAAGTTAGCGTTATAACAGTTTGTATTTTGAACCAAAGTCCGGGTTCCAAAACCAAGCTATGACCTTGTGTATTTTGATTTTGCAAAAAAGTTGCAATGCCAAATCCCTGAACAATCGCAAGTACAATGGTTAGGTATCGAGAGTATTGCTGAATTTTCTTACGACCTTGTTCTCCTTCCTTATTAAGTTTTTCTAAATAAGGAAAAACAACAGTCAATAATTGGAAAATAATAGAAGCACTGATGTATGGCATGATCCCTAATGCAAAAATTGAAAACCTACTTAACGCACCACCACTAAATAAATTCAAAACACCTAAAATGGTATTGGCTTGCGTATCAAAAAACTGTTTCAGTGCAACCGTATCAATTCCGGGAGTTGGAACATGAACGCCTAAGCGATATACAGCTAACAGGCCTAAGGCAAATAAGATTCTTTTTCGAAGCTCGGGAATGCGAGCCATGTTTGCAATTTGTGCCATGTTACTACCTTTCTTTAAAAGAAAGCGCGATGCCTTACTTAAGCTTTAGTCTGTGTTTGAATTTTTCCACCTGCTTTTTCAATGGCTTTTTTAGCAGACGCACTAATTCTCTCTACTTCAACGTTGAGTTTTTTCTCTAATGTACCATTTGAAAGAATTTTAACTCGACCTGTAAATTTAGATGGAATTAATTTCTTTTCTTTAAGCGTAGAAACAGAAACAACATCTCCGTCATTGAAAATATTTAGCTTTTCCAACGAAACTGTTCTTACAGGCTCACGTAAAACGTTCGTAAATCCATACTTTGGTAAACGACGAATCAATGGCATTTGACCACCTTCAAAGCCTACTTTACCACCAGTACCTGATCTAGCTTTTTGACCTTTATGTCCTTTGCCAGCAGTTTTTCCTAAACCTGAGCTCTCTCCGCGTCCAACACGCTTATTCTTTTTTCTAGATCCCAAAGGGGGATGCATTTTAGATAATTCCATGGCTTCCTACCTTATCCCTTTTTCTTTGTTGTTTTTACTTTTGCTTCCTGAACCGTAAAAAAAGATTTCTTCTCTTTTTTTGGAATTTGATTACCTTTTTGTACATCAACCAAATGAATAACTTTTTTAATCATTCCACGAATACTTGAATTATCTTCAAATACTCTTTGTCTTCCACGACGAGTAAGGCCCAAACCTAACAAAGTTTCTTTTTGCTTTGGTGTAGTCGCAATTTTACTTTTTTCTAATGTTACTGTGATTTCTTGCTTTGCCATATTATTCTTCCTCGTTATCTTTCAATGCTTGTTGGGCTTTTGCTGGTTTTGCAGCTGGCACAACAACATCTTCAAATGTATCAACTTCAATTTGACCGCCACGAGTGATAAAAATTTCTTGCGCATCACGAAGTTGTTCTAGGCATTTCATTGTTGCCTTAACAACGTTGTGAGGATTTGATGTACCTAGCGATTTACTTAAAATATTTTGAACACCTGCAGCTTCAACTACAGCACGTACTGGACCACCTGCGATAACACCTGTTCCACCTGATGCTGGTTTTAAAAGAACATTACCAGAACCAAATGTTGCTTGAACTTCCTGCGTAATCGTTCCGTTTTTCAAAGGAATGCGAATCAATGAACGCTTTGCTTGCGCAACGCCTTTTCGAATTGCCTCTGGCACTTCATTTGCTTTACCCAAACCAATGCCCACATGACCTCTTTTGTCACCTGCTACAACAAGCGCTGAAAAACTAAAGCGTCTTCCACCTTTAACAACTTTTGCAACTCGGTTGATCTTGATCACACTTTCGGTCAAGTTAAGTTCGTTTGGATTAATGTTTTGCTTCACTGACATATGTATTCCTCATATTCCTTATTAAAATTGCAAACCGGCTTCACGTGCTGCTTCAGCCAATGCTTTGACTCGACCATGATACAAATAGCTACCACGATCAAAACTTACCTTTTCGATCTTTGCGGCTTTTGCTTTTTCAGCAATCAATTTACCAACCTGTGTTGCTGCATTGACATCTGATGTTTTATCAAGTTTGATCTCTTTGCTTTTAGTCGATGCGCTTACCATCGTCACAGAGTCAACATCATTAATGATTTGTGCATAAATGTGCTTACTACTTCTAAACACACTTAAGCGAAAACGGTCTCTGTTTTGACGAATTTTACGTCTTACTCTAATTTTACGATTTTCTTTGCTTGTTGTTTTCATTTTTCCCTCACTTATCAACCGGCTGCTGATTTTCCAGCTTTACGGCGGATTCTTTCATAATCGTATTTCACACCTTTACCTTTATAAGGCTCTGGTTTTCTAAAACTTCTGATTTCAGCAGCAACTTGACCCACAAGATGCTTATCTGCACCTTGAATCGTCATTGCATTTGTCTTTCCATCTACTTCAATTGTTATACCTTGTGGGATTGGATACTTAACAATGTGCGAGAAACCCAAAGATAATTCTAATTCTTGGCCTTTAACATTGGCACGATATCCAACGCCATGTACCTCTAGAGTCTTTTTAAAGCCTTCTGCACAACCTTTAATCATATTTGAAATGATTGTTCGAGCAAGACCATGCTTTGAACTAGTTTCAGATTTTTCGTTTAACGTACAAACGACTTCATTGTTATCCACAGAAGCAGTTACAAGTTCTGGAAGATTGTACTGAAGCGAGCCTTTTGAGCCAGACACCTTCACTAGATCTCCATTAATTTCAACAGTAACTCCTGATGGAATCGTTACGGGTTGTTTTCCTATGCGTGACATAACATCAAACTCCTTAGCTTACTCGACAGATAAGTTCTCCACCGACATTTTTTGCAACAGCATCTCGATCAGTCAAAACACCTTTTGATGTAGAAACAACTGTTGTTACAAATGTTTTAAGTTGTTTCTCTAAAGCATCTTTGGTTACGTATTGTCTACGACCTGGTTTGCTTATTCTTGATAAATCTTGAATAACAGGTGCCATTGTTGAAGAATAACGAAGTGTAACTTCGAGTGTTTTCATCAACGCATGATCAGGGTCTGTTATAATTTTGTATTCAGTGATGAAACCTTGATTTTTTAAAATTTTAGCAATTTCTTCATTCATAATGCTGTACGCAGTTGTCACAACTTCATGACGAGCGCGCTGTGCATTTCTGAGTCTTGTAAGAAAATCTGCAATTGGATCAGTTAATGACATATCATTCTCCTATTTACGAAATGGCATTCCCATTTCAGTTAGCAATGCTCTTGATTTTTCTACATCCTCTACATTTGTAACGAATGTAATGTTCATACCAAAAACCTTATCTGCTTTATCAAAATCAATTTCTGGAAAAATCAAATGCTCTTTAATACCAAGGTTATAGTTTCCGCTTTTATCAAAACCTTTTGACGAAATACCTTTGAAATCACGCACCCTTGGAAGAGCAATATGAATAAGGCGCTCAACGAATTCGTACATTTGATTTCCACGCAAAGAAACCATTACACCGATAGGCATACCTTTTCTAAGCTTAAAATTCGCAATCGCTTTTTTGGCTTTGGTAATAACCGGCTTTTGACCTGTAATTTTACCCAATTCTTCTTGTGCAGTTTGGACAATTTTTGGGTCTTGAATCGCTCGACCCAATCCAATATTGATAATCACCTTCTCAAGACGAGGCACAGCATGAACATTCTCAATGCTTAAACCCTTCATCAAAGCAGGAACGATTGATTTTTTGTAATGTGTATGTAAACTTGTCTCAATCATAATACACTATCCTTTTTTAGCAGCTTTCTTTGTTTTACTGCTTGCTTTCTTTTTTGCAGCAGGTTTTTTAGCTACTTCCTTTGTTGTTTTACCTTTGCTTTTTTCTCCGGCAGCTGAAATCAAAGTCACATTCGATAAATGAATAGGACCTTCTTTTTCAATAATTCCACCTTGAGGGTTTTGTTGACTAGGTTTTGTATGTTTTTTCACCATATTCACCTTTTCAACCAAACAAAGATCATGCTTCGCTATGATTTTCGTAATTTTGCCGGTCTTGTTTTTAGAGCGACCCGCAATTACTTTAACCATATCTCCTTTTTTAATCGCTTTATTTGCTCTTGCTTGTTTCATTTTTAGAGTACCTCAGGTGCAAGTGAGATAATTTTCATAAATCTTTTACCTCGAAGCTCACGAGCTACAGGTCCAAAGATACGAGTTCCAATAGGCTCTCTGTCATTACCTACAAGAACTGCTGAGTTATCATCAAAACGAATATACGAACCATCTTGACGAGAAATTTCCTTTTTCGTACGTACGATAACAGCCTTTTTAACATCCCCTTTTTTAACGCGTGCGTTTGGGATTGCTTCTTTTACAGCTACAACAATGACATCACCGATGGAGGCATACTTACGTTTAGAGCCACCAAGCACTTTGATACATTGAACGCGTTTTGCGCCAGAGTTATCTGCAACTTCAAGCATGCTTTCAACTTGAATCATTGGATTCTCGCTTTCTCGATGGTCTCAATTACAACCCATCGTTTTGTTTTGCTCATTGGACGTGCCTGACGAATTTTGATTTTATCGCCAATACCACATTCATTCTTTTCATCATGAGCAACAAACTTTTTAGAACGAACAACAACCTTATCAAAATCAGGGTGACGCATACGACGATCCGCACGAACGACCACAGTTTTATCCATCTTATTGCTGATGACTGTACCGATTAATTCTTTTCTTAATCTTGTTTTTGTTTCCATATGCTGCCTACTTCGCTCTGGTCTTTTCTTCGATGATTGTTTGCAAGCGAGCAAAATTTGTTTTCGCTCTTCTGTATGCACCCAAATCATCAAGTTGACCGCTTTTATTTTTAAATCTCATCACAGTAATATCTTCATGAAGTTTGTTTTTTTGTTGGATCAATTCATCCAAATGAAGACCTCTGTAATTTTCTAAAATTTCTTTTGTTGCTTTCTTTTCCATCGTTATTCTCCACGTTGGATGAATTTAGTCGTTAGTGGAAGTTTGTGCGCTGCCAAGCGAAATGCTTCGCGTGCAACTTCCTCACTTACGCCTTCAATTTCATACAAAATGCGTCCTGGTTTAATGACACACACCCAGTGATCCAAACCACCTTTACCTTTACCCATTCGGACTTCAGCAGGTTTTCTTGTCACCGGTTTATCTGGAAAAATACGAATCCAGACTTTACCTGAACGCTTGATAAATCGAGTCATTGAAATACG
>JAGRAZ010000070.1 GCA_020434345.1 Bdellovibrionales bacterium | reverse complement strand
GGACTTGTAAAGGAAGTTCGTATTGGTGATTCAACAAAAGTACAGTTTGATGCCAATACAAAACATCACTATCATTTCTATGACGAAACCAGTGGAAAGCTCATGGACATTGATCCTGCCCAAGTAGAAGTAAAAACACATCTACCCAAGGGCGTGAAGTTGAGTGAAGTAGAAGTTGTGATCAAAGGCAAATGGAAGTAAAAAAAAAATTTCATTTGGAATTAGAATAGTTCTAATTCTAGATAAAATATAAGGAGTAAATATGAATCGTATATTAGGTGTCGGACAAAAATTTCCCGGCTTTGAAGTAAAAGCAACAGTTTCAATTGATACAAGCAAAACTGTAGATGAAGCATTTAAAACTTTGAACTATCAAAAAGATTATTATGGTAAATGGTTGGTGCTTTTCTTTTATCCCAAAGATTTTACCTTTGTTTGTCCAACAGAAATCAAAGCCTTTGGTGATCTATACCAAGAGTTCAAAGATAGAGACTGTGATGTGCTAACAGCATCGATTGATTCTGAATTTGTACACCTTGCTTGGAGAAAAGATCATCAAGATCTTAAAAACTTACCTTTCCCCATGCTTGCAGACGTCAAACGCGAGTTGTCTTCAAACCTCGGTATTTTGGATGAAAAAGAAGGTGTAGCCCAACGCGCAACCTTTATTATTGATCCAGAGGGAATCGTTCGCCACGTATCTGTCAACGATCTAAGTGTCGGAAGAAATCCAAAAGAAATTCTTCGTGTGTTGGATGCATTGCAAACGGACGAACTGTGTCCTTGCAACTGGAAGAAAGGCGACGATACAATCAATGTCTAAACGGCTAAAATTGTCCATGTCTTCGTTGGGTGTCTGCGAGCAGTGCTCATTTATTGTATATAAATTCCGCGCTGTTCTCGACACCCGCCTTGTCCTGAACAATTTTCTCTCGTTTATAGAGAGGGTGGCCTCGAATTTATCTCATTCTAAACAGTCCTTGGTACGCGTAGATAGTCATGTGACAATTTTTTCTCGTTTATAGGAAATGGCGGAATGTTGAAATGACCTCATTCTGTGTACTTCAGGTGATGTTTGGTTAGGAAGAAAAATGGAAAATATAAAAAATAAAATACAAGAGTTTGCCAAAGATACGAAACTCAATCTCTCTTCAGTGCTCTCGGAAGAAGGTGCGCAGGGGCTTACGCAAAAAGAAATCATGGGTGTTGCACTCAGTTGTGCTCTTGCATTAAAAAATCAGGAAATTACGAATGAAATTTTACAGACTTTTGGTGATCTTTTTTCAGATGATGATCTGTACGGCATTAAAGCATCCGTGAGTCTGATGGCCATGAACAATATCTACTATCGTTTTGTTCATCTTTGTGGCAATGAGAGTATTGCAAAAATGCCAGCCAAGCTTCGTATGAATGTAATGCGAGATCCGAAGATTTCTAAAAAAGAGTTTGAAATGTATTGTTTGAGCGTTTCTATTATCAATGGGTGTGGTATGTGTATAGCGTCACACATTCATAGTTTGCAAAAGCTTGAAACCAGTGATGAAGCAGTGCAGTCTGTCGCTAGAATTGCTTCTGTTATCAATGCACTTGATCAAGCACTTTATTTGTCTTAATTTGAAGGGAGAAAAATATGAGAATTGACATTGGTATTGATGAACAGAATAGAAAAAAATTGGCAAAAGAGCTATCGGCATTTTTGGCCAATTCATACATTCTGTATCTTAAAACACATAATTTTCATTGGAATGTAAAGGGACCAATGTTTCAAACATTGCATTTGATGTTTGAAACGCAGTACAACGATTTGGCACTTGCAGTAGATGAAATTGCAGAACGTATTCGTTCTTTGGGTGAACCTGCGCCCGGAACCTATGCAGAATATATGGAAATTGGATCGATCAAAGAAACTGCAGGTGTCCCAAATGCCAAAGATATGATCAAGCTTTTGGTTGAAGGCCATGAAGCTGTGATTCGAACGGCACGCAATGTAATATCGCTTGCGGATGAGGCAGGAGACGAAAGTACAGCAGACCTTGCAACGGGTCGCATGAAGCTTCATGAAAAAACGGCATGGATGCTACGCTCGCTTCTTGAAGAATAGGGCCCTGCCAGCGCTAAATTCTTTTGTGTTTTTATACACTAAAGGTAAAATGGCCTCCATGACCTAGGGGGGTCTTTCATGAAGTATATTGTTGTTTTTTTGTTGGTCTTGAGTAGTTTTATTCAGGTTGGTTTGGCCAATCCATATGCGAATCATTTTGGTCGTATGTTGGATGCATTTTGTATCGATCCAATTGAAGATGATTTTGAGGAACTCGATCGGGCTGTGAAGGCTTGTTTTGAAGATACCTATCAAGACAGAAAATATCAGTGTATTGAGCAGTCGGTATCTGCAGCATGGTTCTTTCAAAAGCTTACGAAGGATCCAGACAGTATTGAAGATAAAATGGCTTTTGATATTTCTGTTGCCGATGCAAAAGCCAATTGTATAGATGATATTGTATACAGGCAGATCGTACAAGAATGCATTCAAATTGCTGAAAAGAATAAGGTATTGATTCAAGCACTTTATTTGTTCAACGGCGAATGTGTTGACTTTGCTGATCTTGCAAGAATCAAATCTGAAGTTTCATTGATGACTATATTGTTAAAAGATGTTGTTTCTGCGTTTAAAAAAGATCTTCATCAAATTGCGTTTAAAAAATAGAACTTTTCATCCATCACAATCAAGGATAGAACATTGAATGATGAAGTTTGATGCATTCTTCTTTGTTTCATTTGGAGGTCCTGAAGGACCTGATGAGGTGATGCCGTTTTTGAACCGCGTGCTTGCCGGCAAAAACGTACCTGAAGAGAGAAAACTTGAAGTAGCAGCACATTATCAGAAGTTTGGCGGCATAAGCCCAATTAATGAACAGAATCGTACGCTCATAAAAAATCTAAAAAGTGCGTTTGAAAAAAACAATATTGACCTTCCCATGTATTGGGGAAACAGGAATTCCGATCCTTTAATTCAAGATACAATTGAGCAAATGAGAAAAGATAAAAGAAGTAATGTCCTATGCTTTTTTACTTCTAGTTTTAGCTCTTATTCTGGATGCCGTCAGTATCGAGAAAATATAGAAGATGTAAAAAAAAATCTTGGGTTAGAGAAAATGCAATTTTCTAAACTACGAACGTGGTTTAATCATCCTTTGTTTATTCAAATCATTGTTGAAGATGTGCAAAAAGCAAGAAGTGAACTTGTTAAAAAAGCAGCAAAAGCACCTTTTGTTCTTTTTACTGCGCATAGTATTCCTCAGTCCATGAGCAAGCAATGCGATTATGTTGTGCAACTTAAAGAGACTTCACAGTTGGTGACAAATCAATTACATACGGATGCCTATCGTCTCGTCTTTCAAAGTCGAAGCGGACCTCCACAGGTGCCATGGCTTGAACCTGATATTTGTGATGCGCTTGATCAAGTCAAAGAACAAGGTCATGATGCAGTAATCGTTGTGCCAATTGGTTTTGTTACTGATCACATGGAAGTAAAGTATGATTTAGATGTACAAGCCAAAGAAAAAGCAAGCCTGCTTGATTTATCTTTTGTGCGTGTTCAAGCCCCGGGGCATAACCCACGATTTATCGATTTGGTTGTGGATCTTGTCCTTGAAAGAGTACATGGAACTGCTAAAAAAGTTGTTGGAACTATGAAACCGGGTCATGATCAGTGCCCCATTGATTGTTGTAGGAACACACGATGATGAAAATAATTTTTGCGCTTCATATTTTTGCGACATTCTTTATGACGGGTGTCATTTGGTTTGTACAAATCGTGCATTATCCGCTTTTTTCCAAAGTTGGACAGCATGAATTTTTCTCTTATCATGCGCAGCACATACGAAGAGTATCGTATATAGTGCTCCCAGCAATGATTGTAGAGCTGATGACGGGCATCTATTTAATGTGGATCGCCAAAACCGTAGATTGGTATGTGAGTATTGGCTTGCTAGGGTTGATTTGGATATCTACCTTTTTTATTCAAGTGCCGTGTCATCAAAAGCTTGAGAAAGGCTTTGAAAAAAGCGTTTGGCAAAGGTTGGTCTATAGTAACCTTATCCGTACGATTCTTTGGACCATTCGAGCGGCTGTTTTTATCCTTATTCTTTAAGAATCTTGATCTTGACCGTAATATTTCGTATAACAGTTCTACAAGGAGTGATGCGTATGAAAAAGATTTTATTGGTTTTGGTTTGTGGGCTTGTTTTCTCTGTGGAGGCTTTTGCATCTACAACAACACCACTTTTAAGTAGTCGTGAATATACTGTCGGACAGGGTGACATTGAGCTCTCTTTCTTTATGAATCCACGTTTTTCTAAGTTTGGTGGTGCCAATTCAGACTCTTTTTCATTTAACCTTGGTGCAAATTATTTTTGGACTGATGTGCTTGCGCCGGGCTTTGAATTTGGTTTTACATCTGGAACCGTAGATTCATTTCGTTTGGTTCCTAACATTAAAGCGTATCTTCCTACGCAATCCCGATTTTTACCATTTATGAAAGCTGGTATTGGATATGCGCGTCAGTTTAGTGAAAACTATCTAGCCATTGTCTTATCACCCGGTGTAAATTATATGATTAGCAACACGGTTGCGTTTGGCGCACAGCTTAATTATGAATTGGGTGTTGCAAGTCAAAACTACCATGTTTTTGAAATTCCGTTCCAGTTTGCGTTGTATTTCAGATACTAAGAATTGAACTATAAAATTATCAAAGAAGGGGCAGTGGGTTTTCATTGTCCCTTTTTTTATTCTTCTTCAGTAAAGCGAAAGCCTTTCATTGTATTGGCCAAAGTTTCAAGTTCTTTGTGAAAGTCATCTTCACGCAACTTCAATTTTACTTCATCAGCCTTTCCAGATTTAAGGTCATAGATGTAGCGTTTGAATGCGATCAAAGGGCCCGCAGACCGGTGGGTCAGTATAATCGTAAACAAGAAAAAGATAATAGAATAAATACTTACAATTAAAATAAGCCCAAGAAAAAAGTATTGATAGACTTGTTGTTCGACCTGAAGGTGTGGGTCGATGTAGCTTTTTAAAAAGCTATAGCTATACAAACTTAAGGTCACACAAACCAGAAGAAGTGCGGAAACATTCCAAAGCCCCATTGTGATTTGGTAACGTTTGTTAATGAGAAAACTTTTTCTATTGCTTCTTTCGTTCCAGAGCTCGTCGCCAAAAACATAAATGCAAACAATGGTCATGAGCGTACCTATGAATAAATAGATGTCTGCAAAATTGCACGCATAGGATTTCAATGGTCCAATGCCAATGTTTAAGAAGTCTCGCACAAACCCCAAAAGTGTTTTATCGACCACATTACCCATGATGCCTGAAACAAAAATAGTAAGGCTTAATTTAAACCATGGAACAGGTTTGTTTTTTAAGAAATATAAAATTACAAAAAACAAAGCCATGGCATAACCGCCGAGTGTGCTAAAAAATACAACACGAACTAGGTTTTTAAATTCTGAAAAAGTGCCAAAAACAAGTCCAAAGTTTTTTGCCGGCGTAAAATTGATAAGTCCTAGGTGAATCGGCTCTTGAAGGCCAAAGCCCCATTTTTTTGTTATCAAATCAAATAGAATAAGTGCCACAAGCACAATTGTGGCGTGAAGCATGGAAAAATTCTTTAATTGGAAATTTTTCATGAAAGTTTCTAGATTAAAAGAGCGGCAATACAGGCTGTCATCATGCAGGCAAGTGTGCCTGCAATGAGTGCGTGAAATCCAAGTCGAGCTAGATCTTTTCTTCTTTCTGGAACCAATGCACCAATGCCACCAACTTGAATTGCAATAGAGGCAAAGTTTGCAAACCCACAAAGAGCATATGTAGAAATGGTGACAGACCGCGGAGATAGAACAGGTACTGCATCTTTAAGATCAAGATACGCGACAAATTCATTCAAAACGATTTTCTTTCCGAGTAAGTTTCCAACCGTTAAGCATTCGTCCCAAGGAATGCCCATCAGAAATGCAAATGGAGAAAAGATGTATCCCATCAAGGCTTCAAAAGAGAATTCAGGATAACCAAACCAACCACCCACAAGGCCAAAGAAACCATTGATCATTGCAACCAATGCGATAAATGCAAGAAGCATCGCACCCACATTAAGGGCAAGTTTAAGTCCGTCGCTTGTGCCAACAACTGCAGCATCGATCACGTTCTGTGCTGTCTTGGGAAATTCTACTTTGAGTGATCCTGCAGTCATAGATTCTTCAGTTTCAGGAACCATGAGTTTAGCTATGGCAAGGGCAGCAGGTGCTGACATGACAGATGCGGCCAACAGGTGTCCGCCGTCAAATCCAAGTCCTACGTAGGCAGCCATCACACCGCCAGCAACTGTAGCCATGCCACCTGTCATAAGGGCCATGAGTTCTGAATTGGTCATTTTTTTTAGATAGGGAAGTACAACAAGAGGCGCTTCAGTTTGTCCTGCAAATATGTTTGCAGCAGCGGCCAAACTTTCTGCACCAGAGGTGTGCATAAGTTTCATCATGATTTTTGCACAAAATTTTACAATCTTTTCCATCACACCAATGTGATACAGAATGGACATCAAAGCGCTTGTAAATATGATCGTGGGTAAAACCATTGTGGCAAAGATAAAACCAAACTTTTCTGCGTTCACGAGTGGACCAAAAATGAAAGCAGATCCATCCATGGTAAAGTTTAATATGGCTTGAAATCCTACCTTGATACTATCAAATACAAATAAGCCTACGTCAGTTTTCAGAATCAAAAGCCCAAAAATAAGCTGGGCAATGACGCCTCCAATCACAGGTCTCCATACAATGGCCTTTCGGTTTTGACATAATGCATATCCAATGGAAATCATGAAAGCTAAACCAAATAGAGGAATGACCCGTTGCATGTACGCTCCTTGAAGTTTGTAACCTATTGATATTGCTATATAAAAACAATATTGCCAACATGTTTTGGCTCTACAACCTAGGAAAAAAAGCTCTAAAAGTCAAAGGATATCGCCCTTACAGTACGCTTTTACAGGTAAAAGTTAAAATTATGTAAAGGGATAAGGTGAGATTGCGTTGGTTGTTTCTTTTCAGTTAAATCTTCGTTATGAGGTGAAGCATGGAAGATAGAGCCCAATTGATATTGATTGTAGAAGATGATCCAGACTTGGCAGAAATTTTGGATGTGAATTTGCAACAAAATGGTTTTGCCACAGCAGTCACGGGAGATGGAAAAAAAGCATGCGAAATGGCTGTGAGTTTGCAGCCAAGTTTAATTTTACTTGATTTAATGCTACCTAAACTTCCCGGATTGGAAGTTTTACAATTTATTAAGCGCAGAAATGATTGTGCGTGGATTCCAACGATTATTATTTCAGCCAAAGATGATGAAGATACAATTGTAAAAGCGCTCGAAGAGGGAGCAGAAGATTATATAACAAAGCCCTGTAGCACAAGAGAAACGCTTGCGCGTATTAGTGCTGTGCTTCGAAGAACCGCATCTGTAGAGGAAAATGCTGACCAAACAAGAGCATTGGATGATTTGGTTGTAGATTTTTCAAAACATCGTGCCACCATTAAAAATAAAGAAATCAAACTAACAAAGACTGAGTTTGATATTCTTTGGTCCTTTATGAAAGACAACAACCAAGTTTTTACCCGAAAGCACCTTCTTCAGCTTATTCACGGTCCCGGTATTCATACGCTAGACAGAAACATCGATGTGCACGTGGTATCCTTGCGAAAAAAACTTGGTGAATACGGTAAAAGAATTGA